>JALQTL010000192.1 GCA_023260935.1 Paracoccaceae bacterium | reverse complement strand
GATTGTTCCCTTTTAATATCCGTAGGCAAGTGCCAGTGCCGACCGGGCAGGAGGGTCGGATCAATCCCCCCCTCACGGCAGGGTCCGCTGGTGATCCGAGCCGACACCTGTGCTTATCCTTAGAAACTGCGTTGTTCTGCCAATCCGCCGGTAGTAATTCTGTGAAAGGAGCGTCACCATGTGGCCAGGTGTGCGATCGGCGACCCTGGCTGGCGTGAGCGCACTGTTGGTCAGTTCGCTGTTTGCCCCAGGGTTGGCGGCCCCCCCCAAGCCTATGACGAGGCCCCCTTTACCCCGTGGCCCGACCGCAACCCTCGAATGGCCGATGCCGCCGCCCGGCTTGCCGAAGAAGCGGGCCTGTCTCGCCCCGCGCAAGAGGCATGGGCCGCGGCCAGTCACGCCCGGGCGATGGCGCGCGATGCCTGGCCCGAAATCGTGCCGCTGGCGGGGCAGGTGCGCGATGGCTTCGCGCGGCCCCTGACCCCGCGGCTTCTGGCCCGCGCCCCGGTTCTTTGCGGCACCGTCACCGCTGCCACGGCGGCCGTTGCGGCGGATGCCGCGGCTTTTGCCATCGTGGCCGCGGACCGTTTCGCCGGCCCCGGCGCCCTGTATTTGCGGGCGGGCAGCACCCTGGGACATGATCCGCTTCAGCCCGGGCTTGCCCCGGTGCCCGCCATTGCCGCGGCACTTCGTCAGGCCGGGATCGGCCCCGGTGATCTGACACAGGCGGAAATCATGGAAGCCTATGCCGCGCAGGCCATGGCCTGCGTGGTGGGGGCGGGGATCGCCCCCGCCATCGTCAACCCGGGGGGAGGGGCCCTGTCACGCGGGCATCCCATCGGCGCATCGGGGGCCATTCTGGCGGTCAGGCTGTTTCATGATCTGGTAGAGGGCCATGGCCTTGCCGCCATCGCCTCGGCCGGCGGCATCGGCACGGCTGCGGTTTTTACCCGTTCAGGCGCGTGACAGCAGCGCGCCGGGGCGCGCCCGTGCGATCGCCTGCGTCACAAGCCCGGCCAGCACGGCCTTGACCACATCACCCGGCAGGAAGGCGATGGCCAGATAGCTGGCCTCGGTCATCGTCTTGCCCAGTACCACGGCCATGCCGGCGATGCCAAAGGCGTAAAGCACGCCGATTCCGCCGATGACAGCGCCGGCCGTGGCTGCCCAGACCGGCGCAAGCGTTGTCCGTTCCACCACAAAACCCGCCACGAAAGCCGCCAGCGGAAAGCCGATCAGGAACCCGACAGACGGCCCGGCAAAGACGCCCAGCCCGCCCCGCCCGCCGGAAAGAAGCGGCAGGCCAAGGGCCACAAGCCCTAGGAACAGCAAGACCGCCAGCGCCCCGCGCCGCGCGCCCAGCACCGTGCCGCAGAGCATGATGCCAAGGGATTGCGCCGTGATCGGCACACCGGCAGCAAGATCGATCTTCGGCACCAGACCCAGCACCGCGATCAGGGCGGCGAAAAGGGCAATATGGCTCAGGCTGCGTTCCATCGGCGTCTCCCGTTGCTCGCGCGGTTCTACTCTGTGCCGCCCCGGGCCCGCAAGGCATCGGCTACCCGCTCTGCATCATCCAGCGCGGCAAGTGCCGCGGGGGCGACGATCCGCCATCCCGCCCGGCGGGGGCTTCGCGCACGGAAAGCCTCGGCAATCTGGGCCAGACGCTCGCTCATCACCGGAACGAAGCGGATCACCAGCGCAATCGCCAGCGCCAGCCGCCGTGGCGGCAGAACCGGGCGCAGCGGCAGGGCAATGGTTTCCAGCACGGCGATCATGTCGGAAAGCCGGGTGGTCATCGTCACCAGATTGGCCGCCGCCACCGCCGCCAGCATGCGCAGGATGATGGAGATCCCCGCGATGCCGTCACCTGTCCACAGATGCCACAGCCCGACCACGGCCACGAAGGGCCACAGCGGCCGCAAGAGAAGCAGCCCATGGCGGGCGAAGGCGGCGCCGCCCAGCCCATGCAGCAGCAAGACCGCCGCCAGCGAAAGCGTCAGCCAAAGCGGTGATGTGATCCAGAACAGCCCTGCCGTGAACAGGGCCAGAACCGCCAGCTTGCCCCCGGCCGGCAGGCGGTGCAGCGGCGTATCAACCGGAGAGGTCAGCGTCAGCATCCGACATCCCCAGTTGGTCCATGGTGCTGACAAATTCCGGCAGCACGTCACCGGGCGGGCCATCCGCATGCACCTTCCCGGCCTCCAGCCAGATCACACGGTCGGCATCGCTAACCGATGCCGGATCATGGGTGATGGTGATCAGGCGCTGCGGCAGGGTGGCAAAGGCCCGCGCCAGCCGTGCCTGCATCGGCAGGTCCAGCCCGGCCAGAGGTTCGTCCAGCAGGATCGTCGCCGGCCCCATCAACAGGATCGCCTGAAGGCACAGCCAGTGTCGCTGACCCTGGCTGAGGGTAGAGACAGCCGCCCCCGCCCAATGGGCCCGGCCCTCGGCGGCCAGCCTTGCGCGGGCCTGCGCCGTGGCCTTGGCCTTGTCGGCGCCCATCTGGATCAGGCCGAAGGCCAGTTCCTCCTCGACCGTGGGGAACAGAATCTGGTGATCGGGGTTCTGGAACAGGATACCGAGCCGCGTCAGCATCTTGCGCCGGTCCTTCGCCGGGTCGATCCCGTCCACCCGCACATGCCCCGCGTCTGGGGCAATCAGCCCCGCGATCAGCCGCAGCAGCGTGGACTTGCCTGATCCGTTCCGCCCGATGATGCCGATCCGGTGTTCGGTCAGATGCAACGACATGCCGTGCAGCACCCGCCGCCCGGAGAATGCCACGGATGCGTCCTGCAACAGGATACCGTCATCGGAAAAGGGGGAAGCAAGGGGCATGGCATGCCTGACCAGGGATCGTGCGCCCCGGTCATAGCCGCAGCGGGCACGGCTGCCAAGCAAAGATGGGCCTGCCCGGTCGGCCCGTCAGGGCGTTCCGGGCAGGCCGGTCTTGTCGGCTTAGCACGCGGCGATGAACCGCCGGCCGTTCGCATCCCGGTAATAGCACTGGCCGGGGGTAGTGGCCGGGCCGATCAGGGTCGAGGCCGCGACCCCCACTGCCGCGCCGATCAGGGCGCCTTTTGTCCGGTCTTCCTTGGACGACACCGCCGCCCCAAGGGCTGCCCCGGAAACCGCGCCAAGGGCCGCGTTCTGTTCGGCCGTCTGGCAGGCGGCAAGGGGCATGGCCAGGATCGTCAGGGCAAGGATGGTCTTCTTCATGGGAATCACCTTTGGATGTTGTGTCCTTTATTACAACATCCAAAGGCACCATCCGGTTCCAGCGCCGAAATTGCCATCGGCGCCGGTTCGCTTGTGGCGGAGGCGCTTATTGGCGGGCGGCCGCCACCGAGGCTTCCAGAATGTCCATCGCTTCGGCGAAATGGGCATCGGGAATGGTAATCGGGGCGAGGAAGCGCACCACATTGCCGTAAACGCCGCAGGTCAGCAGGATAAGCCCGCGCTTCTGCGCCTCCATCCGGACGCGGTTGGTAAAGCCGGCATCGGGTTCCTTGGTCGAAGGGTTGGCGAATTCCACGGCGACCATGAAGCCGGGGCCGCGGATATCCGTGATCTCGGGCGCGGTGGCGCGGATCGATTCAAGGCGCTGCTTCAGGCGGCTGCCCAGCTCGTTGGCGCGGTCGCAAAGGTTTTCCTCCTCGATCACGTCAAGCACCGCATGGGCGGCTGCAATACCCAGCGGGTTGCCGGCATAGGTGCCGCCAAGACCGCCCGGATTGGCCGCATCCATGATCTCGGCCCGGCCCGTCACCGCCGCCAGAGGCAGGCCGCCGGCAAGGCCCTTGGCCATGGTCGTCAGATCCGCCGCCACGCCATGCGCTTCCATCGCGAACAGCGCGCCCGTGCGGGCAAAGCCGGTCTGCACCTCATCCGCGATCATGATGATCCCGTGCTTGTCGCACAGCGCACGGATCGCCTTTACCAGATCGGTCGGGGCCGGATAGAACCCGCCTTCGCCCTGCACCGGTTCGAAGATGATCGCGGCCACGCGGGCCGGGTCCAGATCGGCCTTGAACAGTTTTTCCACGCCCGCCATCGCATCCTTGGTGGAAATGCCATGCACATCCATCGGGAAGGGAACGTGATAGACATCGGGCATCATCGACCCGAAGCCCTTCTTGTAGGGTTCCACCTTGCCGGTCAGCGACATGCCCATGAAGGTCCGGCCGTGAAAGCCGCCGCCAAAGGCGATCACCGCGTTGCGCCCGGTGGCGATACGGGCAATCTTCACCGCGTTTTCACAGGCCTCGGCCCCGGTGGTCACGAAGATGGTCTTCTTGGCAAAATTGCCCGGCACCTTGGCATTCAGCCGCTCGGCCAGCCGGATATAGGGTTCATAGGGCATCACCTGGTGGCAGGTATGGGTGAACTTGGTCATCTGGTTGGCCACGGCCGCCATCACTTTGGGGTGGCAGTGCCCGGTATTCACCACTGCGATGCCGGCCGCAAAATCGATGTAACGATTGCCTTCGATATCCCATACCTCGGCGTTCAACGCGCGGTCGGCATAGATCTGGGTCATCATCCCCACACCGCGCGAAATGGCATCGTCACGGCGTTTGGCAACTTCGGCGTTCAGCATTGTCTTGCTCCCTTGCAGCCCGAGTCTGGCGGGCGTCTTTGATCCCATTTGATCAAAACCGAAGGGGGTCGGCAATCATCTATCCGACCTGCCAGAAAAAATTTTCGACAGCGGATCCGCGTTCACCTGCTGTTAACCCTGTGCGATGCAAGGTGGCCCTGCGAATGAGGCGAGGCGGACATGGGACTGACATCCAAACCCACACCCCACCCCACACCCCTGGACGATGACCCGGTGGATTGCCTTCGTCTCATTCGCTCCCGCAGGGTTGGCGCAGTCACCTGGCACCGTCTGGTGCAGGATCACGGTTCCGCCCGCGAAGCGCTGCTGGCGCTGCCCGATGTGGCCCGCAGCGCCGGCGTGGAAAATTACGCAGCCTGCCCGGTTGAGGTGGTCCGCCATGAACTTTCCCAAGGCCGGATTGCCGGCGCAAGGCTGATCATCTGGGGCAGCCCCGAATACCCTCCCGCCCTGCTTGACCTGCCCGATGCCCCGCCCGTGTTGTGGGCGCGGGGCGACAGTTCCCTTTTGCACCGCCCCATGGTGGCCCTTGTCGGTGCGCGAAACGCCTCCAGCCTTGGCCTGCGCATGGCGCGCCGCCTGGCCGAAGGCCTGGGGCAGGCGGGGCTGGCCACGGTTTCCGGCCTTGCCCGCGGCATTGATGCCGAAGCGCATCAGGCTACGCTGGCCACCGGTACCGTGGCGGTGCAGGCGGGCGGTGTGGATGTGATCTACCCCGAGGAAAACGCAGCCCTTGCCGCCAAGATCGCGGCGGAGGGCTGCCTTCTTTCAGAGCAACCCATGGGCCTGCAACCGCAGGCGCGGCATTTCCCGCTGCGCAACCGCATTGTCGCGGGCCTGTCGCGCGCCGTTGTAGTGGTCGAGGCGGCCGCGCGCTCTGGCAGCCTGATCACGGCGCGCACCGCACTGGATCAGGGGCGCGATGTCTTTGCCGTGCCGGGGCACCCCTTTGATGCGCGGGCCGCCGGCTGCAACATGCTGATCCGGGATGGCGCCACGCTGGTGCGCGGCCCACAGGATGTGCTGGATGGCATTGGCGCCGATGTCCTGCCCTTTCCCGAAGCCTGCGCTACGGACGCCGATGGCCCGCAGGAGGCCCACATGGTCGACCTGCCGCCTCCGCCGCCCTTGCCTGGCCCCCAACCCGTGCGCCGCCCGCTGGCCGATACGGCCGCGCTGCACCGCATGATCCTTGATCGGCTGGGCCCCAGCCCGCTGGCCGAAGACCAATTGATCCGCGATCTGTCGCTGCCCCCCGCCACGGTGGCCGCTCAGGTGCTGACGCTGGAACTGGATGGCCGCGTGCAGCGCTCTGCCGGGGGGCTGCTGTCGCGCATCGATCAGGCCTGAGCCTGCGTTTTACGGCAGGCCGGGCGCCTGATTGGAAGCCCGGTCGGAATGCTGCATTGACATTGGTGCCGCTTCGCCCACATCTTGCCGCGCCTTGCAAGGCACATGTGGAAAAGGGAATTTCATGCCAGTCGTCGTTGTCGAGTCGCCGGCCAAGGCCAAGACAATCAACAAATATCTTGGGTCTGGCTTTACGGTTCTCGCCTCATACGGCCATGTCCGCGATCTGCCCGCAAAGGACGGGTCGGTGGACCCTGACCATGATTTCGACATGACATGGGAGGTGGCGGCCGAGTCGAAAAAGCATGTGCGCGCCATTGCCGAGGCCTTGAAGAGCGATGACACGCTGATCCTTGCCACCGACCCTGACCGCGAGGGCGAGGCGATCAGCTGGCACTTGCGGGAAGCTTTGGCCAGCAGCCTCAAGAAGGGCAAGACCGTGGCCCGCGTCACCTTCAATGCCATCACCAAGGATGCGGTGACCAAGGCGATGAAGGAACCGCGCGATATCGACACGCCGCTGGTCGAAGCTTATCTGGCCCGCCGCGCGCTGGATTATCTGGTGGGCTTCACCTTGTCGCC
>JALQTL010000468.1 GCA_023260935.1 Paracoccaceae bacterium | reverse complement strand
GGAAGTTCCGCAACCGCCGTGGCCAATCCCCCGGCCCCGCCGGCGGCGCCCGTTGCCAGGACCACCGCAAGACGCCCGCGGTGCCCGGCATCAGGCAGGCGGTCAGCCTGACCGGCAACCGTGTAGCTGGCCGACAGCGCCCGCGCCACCACCTGTTCGATCTGCGCCCGGTAGGCCTGCGGCACAAGGCCAATCTGCTTTTCAAAGCTGCCCGAGAGGCGGTTGACCAGTGACATCACCGGCCCGTTCGCCTGACGGTAAATCATCGCAAGCGCGGCGATGCGGGCGTCAAGATCATCGGGTGCCACGGCTGGCAAAGGGGCGGGTTGATCTTTCATCGGGAAAATATGGGCCCCCGCCCGGCCCGGCGCAATGGCTGCGGGGGAACCGGGATCTGGTCGCCTTTGTTACCGGCCCTGTCACCCCGTCCCAGGCACCACGCTTCAGCGCAAGGCCAAGGATGCGATCGGGGTTTGTGGGGGGCGGCATCTCTACCCCCGTCAACCGGCGAAATCCGAAGCGGCGGTAATAGGGTTCATCCCCCACCAGCAGCACACGTTCCCATCCCAGCCGCTTTGCCTCGGCAAGGCTTTCGTTGATCAAAAGCCCGCCCAGACCTTCGCCCTGCCGGGTCGGATGCACGGCAACCGGACCCAGAAGCAGCACATCCTGCCCCCCCACCAGCACGGGCCAATACCGGATGGCGGCGGCAAGGGCATTACCCTCATCGCGCAGCGTCAGGCACAAGGGGGCAACCGTCGGCACGCCGTCGCGCAGACGATACGACGACAAGGCCGTGCGCCCCGGCGCAAAGCACAGGTCCAAAAGCGCCTCGACATCCCACCAGTCGTCCTCGGTCTCTTCCTCAAGCCGATACACGCGCGCGCCTAACCCTGCCGAATCTACTGGAAAAGCCCCGTAACATGCGAAAGTGTCAGGGGCAAATCGTGAAAGGAAGCACATGTTCTATCGCCCAGAAGATGGCCACGGGCTGCCCCACAACCCGTTCAACGCCATTGTCTCGCCCCGCCCGATCGGCTGGATTTCGACAACCGGGTCACAAGGCGACAATCTGGCCCCCTATTCGTTTTTCAATGCTACGGCCTATGTGCCGCCGCAGGTGATGTTCGCCTCGACCGGGGTGAAGGATTCGCTTCTGAACATCCGCGAAACCGGCGTCTTTGCCGTGAACGTCGTGTCAGAGGCCCTGTTCGAGGCGATGAATGCAAGTTCCGCCGCCCTGCCCCGCAACACGGATGAATTCGATCTGGCCGGTCTGCAAAAAGCCCCCTGCACCACCATCGCCTGTCCGCGGGTTATGGGCGCGCCTGCCACGCTGGAATGCCGGCTGACACAAGAGGTGGCGCTGAAGGGCCAAGACAATGTGCTGGTTCTGGGCGAGGTGACAGGCGTGCATCTGCGCGACGATTGCATGATCGATGGCCGCTTTGACGTGACACGCTTCAACCCGGTGGCCCGGCTGGGCTATCGCGACTACACCGTGGTGCGCGAGGTCTTTGAACGCGCCAGACCCGGCGAAGCGCCATGAGCCGAAAAGGCGTCAAGGCGCTTGGGGTTGCCTTTCTGGCAGCCCTGTCCCTGCCCGTTGCAGGGCCATGCACAGCTCTGGCGGGCCGAAACCTTTGACAACGGCGCCTGGTTCGAGGCCTGGGTAACCGCCGCCGATGGCATGCCCAGTTTTCATTGCGGCGGCGTTTCCCCCGACGGCCTGCCGCCCCCTTTGCACCGCCCGCCCCGGCACCGTCACCTGCCGGCGTGGCCGCCCTGCTGGAGGCGGGCTTGAAGCGGCACATTGCGCAGACCTGCCCCCTTGGCGCCACGATCGATCCCACGGCCCCCTTGCGCGCCGATCTGGACGGGGATGGCATCAACGACATCGTCATGGACCATCGGGCCCTGCTTTGCACCGGGCAGTCCTTCAGCGAAAATTGTGGCGTGCTGCTTTGTTCTGTCGCGGTCTTTCTGTCGCGGGTCTTTCCGCGAAAAGGGGGCGGCAGAATTCATTCTGGGCGCGGGGGCCCATCTGGTGCGGGGAACCGATGGACGGGTCTGGATCGGCACCGGCGGGCGCTTGCCAGATTGCCCCCAGGCCTGTGATCCGGCCAGCTGCTCCTTTTGCTGGCGCGTCGACGGGGCCAGCCTTTCGCCCGTGCCGCGCCCCTGAAGCCCGCCCCCCATGAGCGGCTTCAGGCTCTTCCCCCGCCGTTGCCGGGCCGCTATCCTTCGCCGGCGTCACAGCTGGAAAGAGGGCCCCATGCAGACCATGATCGGCGTCATCGGAGGTTCTGGCCTCTATCAGATCGACGGGCTGGAAGGGGCAAGCTGGGTGCGCGTCAAGACACCCTGGGGCAAGCCGTCTGATGAAATCCTTGTGGGCCGCCTGGACGGAGTGGCCATGGCCTTTCTGCCGCGTCATGGCAGAGGGCACGTTCACAGCCCCACCAGCGTGAACTACCGCG
Organism: Paracoccaceae bacterium; assembly: GCA_023260935.1. Classification (GTDB taxonomy): domain Bacteria; phylum Pseudomonadota; class Alphaproteobacteria; order Rhodobacterales; family Rhodobacteraceae; genus Pseudotabrizicola. Next base: position 4,480 of record JALQTL010000468.1, on the reverse strand, counting down.
CCAATATCGACGCGCTGAAACGGCTGGGCTGCACCGATATCATCGCCGTTTCTGCTGTCGGCAGCTTGCGAGAGGATTTCATCCCCGGCGATTTCGTCATTGTCGACCAATACATCGACCGCACCTTCGCGCGCGAGAAATCGTTTTTCGGCACGGGCTGCGTGGCCCATGTGGGCTTTGCCCATCCCACCTGCGCGCGCCTTGGCGAGGCGGCAGCAACGGCGGCGCGTGACAGTGGGGCCACCGTGCATGTGGGGGCAACCTATGTGGCGATGGAGGGGCCGCAGTTTTCCACGCTGGCCGAATCCCGGCTCTATCGGCAATGGGGGGCCGACCTGATCGGAATGACCGGGATGCCCGAAGCCAAACTGGCCCGAGAGGCAGAGCTTTGCTATGCCTGCATCGCCATGGTGACGGATTACGACTGCTGGCACGCCGATCATGGTGCCGTCGATGTGGCGCAGGTGGTGGCCACCATGGGGCGCAATTCGGTGCATGCGCGCAGCCTGATTGCCCGCCTTCCCGGCCGTCTGGGGCCGGACCGGGCGCCCTGCCCCCATGGCTGCGACCGGGCACTGGAGCACGCCATCATGACAGCCCCCGACCGGCGCGACCCGGAAGCTCTGGCCCGGCTTGATGCCGTGGCGGGGCGCGTGCTGGGCTGACGTCCGGCCGCGCTTGTCCTTTTCAGTTGGCCTGTGTTAGCCAAGCCCGTCGCGATCTTCGGCAAAGGGGGCCTGTCATGGCGAAAACCGTCAAGGATTACATCCGCACCATCGTGGATTTCCCGCACGAGGGCATTCTCTTTCGCGATGTGACCACCCTTTTCGCCGATCCCCGCGGGTTCCGGATGTGCGTTGATCAGTTGCTGGCCCCCTATGCCGGCATGCGGATCGACAAGGTGGTGGGGCTGGAGGCGCGGGGCTTCATCCTTGGCGGGGCGGTCGCGCATCAGCTTTCCACCGGCTTCGTGCCGATCCGCAAGAAGGGCAAGCTGCCGGGCCAGACCATCGCCCAAGCCTATAAGCTGGAATACGGCGAGGCGGTGGTTGAAGTGCATGATGATGCCATGCAGGCCGGGGAAAAGGTGCTGCTGGTCGATGACCTTCTGGCAACCGGCGGCACGGCCGAGGCCGGGATCAAGCTGATCGAACGTCTTGGCGCGCAGGTGATCGGCTGTGCCTTCGTGGTGGACCTGCCCGATCTGGGCGGGCGGCGGAAACTGGAAGCCATGGGCATGGACGTGCATGCCCTTTGCGCTTTCGAAGGGCTTTGAAAGGCCCGTCCTCCCTGCCCTGCGAGTGTCGCCCCCGTTTCATGCACGGCGCTTAGGATGTTGCGATGACACCGGGCCTTGCAGAACTGACGCGCACCTTCCTGAAGATCGGCTGCCTTTCCTTTGGCGGGCCGGCAGCGCAGATTGCGCTGATGCACCGCGTTCTGGTGGATGAAAAACGCTGGATCACCGACCGCGAATATGTCTCTGCCCTGTCCTTCTGCATGCTCTTGCCGGGGCCTGAAGCGATGCAGTTGGCCACATGGGCCGGCTGGCGCGTATACGGCACCCTTGGCGGCGTGATCGCGGGGCTGCTGTTTGTCTTGCCGGGCGCGGCGGTTGTTCTGGCGCTTTCGGCTGTCTACGCGGCCTTCGGGCAGGTTCCGCTGATGGCGGCGCTGTTTCTGGGCATTCAGGCCGCCGTCATCGCCCTGGTGATCGAGGCCCTGATCCGGATATCGAAAAAGGCCCTGCAAAGCCGGGGTGGACGGATCATTGCCCTGCTTGGCTTTCTGGCGCTGTTTGCACTGAACCTGCCCTTTCCGCTGGTCATTCTGGCCGCCGGGCTTTGGGGCTTCTTTCAGGCGCGCGGCAATCCGGCGGCGGGGGGCCCCTTGCCCGCCAGCACAGCGACAGAGGCGCAGGGACCGGCCCAACCGCTGCGGGTGCTGCTGCTCTGGGGCGCCATCTGGCTGCTGCCACTGGCCCTTCTGGCGTTTTTTGACGGCGGCTTCCTTTTTCAGCTGGGCTGGTTCTTTTCAAAGCTTGCGGTTGTCACCTTTGGCGGGGCCTATGCGGTTCTGGCCTGGATGACGCAAGAGGTGGTGCAGGTGCGGGGCTGGCTGTCGACCGCGCAGATGATGGCCGGCCTAGGCCTTGCCGAGACAACGCCGGGCCCGCTGATTCTGGTGACCGAATTCGTGGGCTTCACGGCGGGCTTTGCAGCGGGCAGCTGGGGCCTTGCCTTCTGCGCGGCCCTTGTCGCCCTGTGGATGACCTTTGCGCCGTGCTTTCTGTGGATCTTCCTGGGCGCGCCCTACCTTGCCCGCATCACCGCGAACCCGCGACTGGCCGGTGCCCTGTCTGCCATCATGGCGGCTGTCGTGGGGGTCATCGCCAACCTGTCACTCTGGTTTGCGCTGCATTTTCTCTTTGCAACGGTGGGAACATCCGGCTTTGGCCCCTTCACCCTTGTCTTGCCGGACCCGGGTTCCGTAAAGCCGCTGGCGGTGGGTCTGGCGCTGTTTTCGGGCGGCCTTTTGCTGGTCTTTCACCAGCCGCTCTGGCGCGTGCTGGCGCTGTCAGCGGCGGCCTCGGCACTGCTGTCGGGGCTCTAGCCTGCAAAGGCTGTATCGGCCCCTTCCCTTCGGGGTCAAATTCCCTATGCTGACCCCAAGATGACAAGAGGGATCTCCATGGCGCGATCGATAGATTATGGAAACCTGATGCATCGCGCGATGCGGGGCCTGATCCAGAACGTGCTGGAAGATGTCGCCGAACGCGGGCTTCCCGGAACCCATCACTTCTTCATCACCTTCGACACCACCCACCCCGATGTGGCCATGGCCGACTGGCTGAAGGCACGCTATCCGAACGAGATGACGGTGGTGATCCAGCACTGGTTCGAGAATCTGATCGTCACCGATGACGGATTTTCCATCACGCTGAACTTCGGCAATCAGCCTGAACCGCTGGTCATCCCCTTTGATGCCGTGCGCACCTTCGTTGACCCGTCGGTGGAATTCGGGCTGCGCTTTGAAAGCCATGTCGAAGACGACGATGACGGGGATGATGGGGATGACGATGGCGACGACGACGATCCGCCCCCCCAGCATGATGCCGAAGTGGTCAGCCTGGACAAATTCCGCAAGCAATAAGCCGGAAGCCGCTGCCGCGACGCCGCACGGTATGCGACGGTATGCCAATTGATTTCGCCCCCCATCCGCCTTAGGAACGGGCGCAGCAAAATCAGGAGGCTTGCCCGATGACCGCCACCCGCACCGAAACCGACAGCTTTGGCCCGCTGGAGGTTCCCGCCGACAAGTATTGGGGCGCGCAGACCCAGCGTTCCATCATCAATTTCCCGATCGGCTGGGAACGCCAGCCCGTTGCCATCATCCGGGCGCTCGGCGTGATCAAGAAGGCCTGCGCCTTGGTCAACATCGCCCAAGGTGACATTTCGCCGGAACTGGGCAATGCCATTGCCGCCGCCGCACAGGAAGTGATCGACGGCAAGTTCGATGACAACTTTCCGCTGGTGGTCTGGCAAACCGGGTCGGGTACCCAGTCGAACATGAACGCGAACGAGGTGATCTCGAACCGCGCGATTGAAATGCTGGGTGGCGTGATGGGGTCGAAAAAGCCGGTTCACCCGAATGATCATGTGAACATGGGCCAGTCGTCGAACGATACCTTCCCCACGGCCATGCATGTGGCGATCGGGATGATGGCCCGCGACGTGCTGATCCCGGGGCTGGAAAAGCTGCACGCGGCTTTGGCCGCGAAATCGGAAGAGTTCAAAGACATCATCAAGATCGGCCGCACACATACGCAGGATGCCACGCCGCTGACGCTGGGTCAGGAATTCTCGGGCTATGCCAAGCAGGTGGAAAAGGGCATCGCCCGCGTGAAGGCCTGCCTTCCGGATATCTATGAACTGGCGCAAGGCGGCACCGCTGTCGGCACCGGGCTGAACACCCGGGTGGGATGGGATACACGGGTGGCCGCGCAAATTGCCCAGATCACCGGCCTGCCCTTCGTGACGGCACCGAACAAATTTGAAGCCCTGGCCGCGCATGATGCGATGGTGATGTTCTCGGGCGCGCTGAAGACGGTGGCGGCAAGCCTTTTCAAGATCGCCAATGACATGCGGCTTCTTGGGTCGGGCCCGCGTTCGGGCCTTGGCGAACTGATCCTGCCGGAAAACGAGCCCGGCTCCTCGATCATGCCCGGCAAGGTCAACCCGACGCAGTGCGAGGCCTTGTCGATGCTCGCCTGCCAGGTCCTCGGCAACGACGCCACGATCGCCTTCGCCGCCAGCCAGGGCCACCTGCAGTTGAACGTGTTCAAGCCGGTGATCATCCACAACCTGCTGCAATCGATCCGCCTGCTCGCCGATGGCTGCCGCAACTTCCAGCAGCACTGCGTCGCAGATCTGCAGCCGGATGCCGCGCAAATGGCCGCGCACCTGGAGAACGGCCTGAT
>JALQTL010000402.1 GCA_023260935.1 Paracoccaceae bacterium | reverse complement strand
GCTTCTGGGCCATGATGACGACAGCCTGCTGAAACGCCTGTCGCAGCTTTCGCCCACGACCATCGCCCTGGCCGCAACCACGAATGATCTGGCCCTTCCGCTGGCGCGTACCATCGTGGCCTTGCGGGCGCATCTGCCGGCACACCGGACAGACGTGCATCGCGCACCAACACGGCCGCGCGATCATGGTCATCGGGCTGAAGAAGCGCCTCGGCCAGTTCGGAAAGCTGGTCTTCGGTGATGGTCAGCCGGGCTTCGCGAATGTCACGGGCCTGTTCCGCCACCCGGCGGATGACCTCTTCCGCCAGCATACGAAGCTGGTCGGGCGGCAGCCCCCCGGGGAAGACGAGCCCGGCATCGGGCCCGCAATCATTGCATCCTGCATCAGGGGGGAAAGCGGATCGGTCATTGCGAAAGGGTCATCCTTTGGCTGATCGGGGCTTTCGGGCGGATCGGTGTAACCGCCCCGGGGCAGAATAACCCGGACTCAGGGCGCGATGTCCAGCGCTACCTGATAGACCCTGTCCATCATCGCCTGCGTGCCCTGCACAAATTCAAGCGGGCACGGATAGGGCGCCCCCGTCCGCAGGCTGTGGCCGAAAGCCTCCACCTGAAGCTTGTAGTGATTCGCCGTTGGGAAACGGTCGGTCACGACCCGTTGGCCGGGCCTGTGCAATTCGACCTCGGCCACGTCATGCACATTGGCGTTGAACGGCGCCGAGATCAGCCGGATCATGCCGCGGTCTCCCTGAAAGCTGACCTCTTGCCGGTTGAACAGCCGCATCGAGGTCATCGAGCCATAGGTGAAGCCCCCCCCCGGCCCTTCCATCGTGGCCGCCACCTGGGCAAAGACCTCGACACCGTTTTCGCGGCGAATGCGGGCCGTCACCTCGACAGGTTCGGCGCCGGTCACAAAGCGGCACGACCCGAAGGTATAGACCCCGATATCGCGCAGCGACCCGCCGCCGGTTTCGGCGCGGTTGCGAATGTTGCCCGGCTCGGCTTCGTTGTTGAAGCTGAAGGCGGCATCGACATGGCGCAGGGTGCCGATCTCTCCGGCCTGCAACCATTCCCGCGCACGGTGCCATTGCGGGTGATGGACGATCATATAGGCCTCGGCCACCAGCAGCCCCGAGGCATCGCGCGCCGCGATCAGACGGTCGATTTCCCCGGCCTGAAGCGCGATCGGCTTTTCGCACAGCACGGGCTTGCCGGCCGCAACGGCCTTCAGCGTCCATTCCACATGCAAATGGTTCGGCAGCGGGATATAGACCGCATCCACCGACGGGTCATCCAGCAGGGCCTGATAGCTGTCATGCACCCGCAGCGACGGGCAAAAAGCCTGAAACGGCGCGGCCTTGGCGGCATCGGATGTGGCAAGAGCGTAAAGTTCGGCGCCTTCGGCCGCGTGAATGGCAGGCGCCATGTGTTCACGCGCGAATTTTGCGGCCCCCAGAATACCCCAGCGGATCGGTTTCATCTTGGTCTTCCTCCCTCGTGCCATCGGGCGGCAGGCTAGCCTGCGATCCGGGGAAGGGAAAGGTGGGATCACAACTTGCGGAACCGCATCAGGGTCATCAGGCCCAGCGGGGGAAGGCTGCTTTCCTCGACCAGTTCAAGGCCGGGGGTACCCAGAACATGATCCCGGGCAAAATCAGAATGCCAGCCCAGCCGGTCCGCAAAGGGGGCGGCGGCGCGTTCCAGCCATGACAGTGCGGCAGAGCGATCAGCATCACGGGCGAAATGGTTGACCAGCACGATCGTGCCCCCCGGCCGCACCACCCGCGCCATTTCGGCCATCACCCGTTCCGGTTCGGGCACGACCGACATGATATGCAGGGCGCTTGCGTGGTCAAAGCTGTTGTCAGGGAATTCCATCGCCCTTGCATCCATCAGGCGCAGGTCGCGCACATGGGTCAGCCCCTGTTCGGCCACCCTTGCGCGTGCCTTTTCCAGCATCTCGGCACTGGCATCGATGCCGGTCACCGCCACATCGGCCCGGTACGAGGGCAGCGAAAGGCCGGTGCCCACCCCAACCTCCAGAATGCGCCCGCCAAGGCCGTTCAACGCATCCGCGGCCCGCCGCCTGCCCACCCGCGTGACCGCGCCAAAGGTGTGGTCATAGATCGGCGCCCAGCGGGCATAGGATTTGCGGACAGCATTCAGATCCATTTCACACCACACTGCGCAGGGAACGCGCGCTTTTGCGCCAGACGACAAGGATGCCCACAAGATAGACCAGATCCAGCAGCAACAACGTGACCCAAGGGTAGGTCAGCAGGGCCGCGATCAATGCCACCGAACCGACAAGGATGAAACGCGCGTTTTCGGCATAGATGCGCACCCCCTTGAAGCTGGGCGTCGGCATGCGGGAAATCATCAGCGCGCCGACAAAGACCATCCACAAGGCCACAACCCATGCCGGCGGGTTCAGTGCCGGCCCGAAGGCATTGGCCAGATAAATCGGGGCCAGCGCCAGCATGGCGCCTGCGGGCGACGGCACACCGACAAAGCCCTTGGGCTTTTCCACACCCTCGGCCACGCGGTTTCCCACGTTGAAACGGGCCAGACGCAGCATGCAGCAAACCGCAAAGATCAGAACCGCGATCCAGCCCAACGAGGTATCGGCCCGCAGCCCCCAGTAATAAAGGACCAGTGCCGGGGTCACGCCGAAATTGACCAGATCGCACAGGCTGTCCAGCTCGGCCCCGATGGCGCTTTCGGATTTCAGCATCCGCGCAAGGCGGCCGTCGATCCCATCCAGCGCCGCGGCAAGGCCGATCAGCCCGACAGCAAAACCGAAGCGGCCTTCGACCGCCATGCGGATCGCCGTAAGCCCCGCGCAAAGTGCAAGGATAGAAATCAGGTTCGGCAGCAGTTGCACAATGTGCATCCTGCGGCGCGGCACCTCGAGATCGTCGTCGGTCATTCCATGCGGCCCACGGTTTCGGGCAAGTCGCGGCCCAGAACCGCGATCACGGTTTCCCCGGCCACCATCGTCTGCCCCAGCGCCACCTGAGGGGCCACGCCGTCGGGCAGATAGACATCAAGCCGCGAGCCGAAGCGGATCAGGCCAAAGCGTTCGCCCGTGCGCAGGCCCTGCCCCACATCGACCCACCACATGATCCGCCGGGCCACCAGACCGGCGATCTGGACCACCGCGATCTGGCGGCCATCGGGCAGATCGATACGCAGCGAATTACGCTCGTTATCCTCTGACGCCTTGTCGAGCGAGGCGTTGAGGAATTTTCCGGGCCGGTAGCTCATCGCGCCAAGGGTGCCGGCAATGGGGGCACGGTTCACATGGCAATTGAAAACCGACATGAAGACGGAAACCCGGGTCAGCGCGGCCGGGCCCATGCCCAGTTCCTCGGGCGGGACGGCCTTTTCGATCAGCGAAATCACGCCATCGGCGGGCGACACGATAAGCCCCGCGCCCTGCGGCACCGCGCGCTTGGGATCACGGAAAAAGTAATAGCACCAGATCGTCAGGCCAACACCGATCCACCCCAAGGGATCCCAGATGGCAAACAGGACCAGCGTGATGACGGCAAAGATGCCGACGAACTTGTAGCCTTCCGGGTGCATCGGCTTGATAAAGGTGCCAAGCATGGTCATGGGCGATCCGGTCCTCTCAACCTTGGGGCGGGGTCGTAGCGCCGGCCCCTGAAAAGGGCAACCGAAAACGACACTTCAGCCATCAAAAACGCCAGCGGGCCAGCGGATGCCGGCCTTCTGTGCGCTTTGTCGTAACGATCTGGCCGCAAAAGGCCAAGGGGCGATCAGCCTGGCACCACCATGCCCTTGCCTCTGGCCAGTTCCCGCATCTTTTCCTGAAGCTTTTCAAAGGCCCGCACCTCGATCTGGCGAATGCGTTCGCGGCTGACGCCATAGCTGGCCGACAGCTCTTCCAGCGTGACAGGCTCTTCGGCCAGACGGCGCTGCATCAGGATATCACGCTCACGTTCGTTCAAGACGGACATGGCCTGCGCCAGAAGGCTGCGGCGGGCATCCATTTCGTCCTGTTCGGCATAGGCTTCGGCCTGATCGCTGTCTTCGTCTTCCAGCCAGTCCTGCCATTGCGCACCGCCGTCCTCGGAGCCGACGGTCGCATTCAGCGACGCATCCGACCCGGCAAGGCGGCGGTTCATTTCAACCACCTCGCCTTCGGTAACCGAAAGATCCTTGGCAATCTGCGCCACGTTTTCGGGCCGCAGGTCGCCATCTTCCAGCGCGCCAACCTTGGCCTTTGCCTTGCGCAGGTTGAAGAACAGCTTTTTCTGTGCGCTGGTCGTGCCCAGTTTCACCAGGCTCCAGGACCGCAGGATGTATTCCTGAATTGCCGCCCTGATCCACCACATCGCATAGGTCGCAAGGCGGAAACCCTTTTCCGGGTCAAACCGCTTGACCGCCTGCATCAGGCCGACATTGGCTTCGGAAATGACCTCGGCCTGCGGCAGGCCATAGCCGCGATACCCCATGGCAATCTTTGCCGCCAGCCGCAGATGGCTGGTCACAAGCCGATGGGCGGCCTGCGAATCCTGGCGTTCGACCCAGGCTTTTGCCAGCATGTATTCCTCTTCCGGTTCCAGAAGCGGGAATTTGCGGATTTCCTGCAAATAGCGGTTCAGGCCCTGTTCCGGGCTTGGTGCGGGAAGATTGGTATAGGTGCTCATGTTCGCCCCCTGATTGCTCCGGTGCCATCAGCCCCCGGAAGGATTGACGACCCTAAGGATCGCCACGCCCCTTTGCAAGTCCGGGGCATAGCATCCCTTCTTTAACGACCGATGAAATCATTCCCGGTGCGCTTGGTAAGGATTGTGTCGCCCTGTTCACGCGAATGTCAGGGGATGTGCCGGTCAGGGGCCCTTGCGAAGGGCCGCCAGCAAGCCGGCCATGTCGGGCGGCAGGTCCGACACGAATTCAAGCCGCGCGCCCGTCACCGGGTGATCGAAGCCCAGCGTTGCCGCATGCAGCGCCTGACGGGGGAACTGGTTTCCGGCCGTGGCCGCGGCTTCGCCCAGCGACTTTGACGAAAGGCGCCGCTTGCCGCCATAGGTATCATCACCCAGAAGCCCGTGCCCGGCATGGGCCATATGCACCCGGATCTGATGCGTGCGTCCGGTTTCCAGCCAGCATTCCACAAGCGCCGCCTGATCGGCAAAGCCTTCCAGCACCCGCACCCGGGTAACGGCGTGGCGCCCGTCATGCCAGACCACCGCCTGACGCTGGCGGTCAGTCTTGTGACGGGCCAGAAGCGTGGCGATGCGGATGATCCCGCCAGCTTCGAAGGTCACGCCCTTCACCCCGCGCAGGCGCGGATCGGCCGCGTCCGGCACGCCATGCACCAGCGCCAGATAACGCCGCGTCACGCTGTGGCGTTCGAACTGGGCGGCAAGGCCGTGATGCGCCCGGTCAGACTTGGCCACCACCAGAAGCCCGGTCGTATCCTTGTCGATCCGGTGCACGATCCCGGGGCGGCGCGCACCGCCGATGCCGGAAAGGGTATCGCCGCAATGATGAAGCAGCGCATTGACCAGCGTGCCGCGCGGGCTGCCGGGCGCGGGATGCACCACCATGCCTGCCGGCTTGTCGATCACGATCAGATCGGCATCCTCATGCACCACCACCAGAGGAATATCCTCGGCCAGGGTTTCCAGCGTTTCGGGCGGGTCCAGATGCAGCACCACCTCTGTTCCCGGGTCAACCTTGGCCTTGGCATCGGTCACCGGCAGGCCGTTGATCCAGACTGCGCCATCGGCGATCATCCGCGCCAACCTTGTGCGCGACAGCACAGCATCCACTGGCACCGCGCGGGCAAGCGCCTTATCTAGGCGGTCAGACGCCCCGTCCGGCAACAGGATGACCAGCGTTTCGGCAGCGGCAATCCCGGTGTCATCATCGTCATCGCCGTCTTCAAAAGGCTTCGTCATGGACACTGCACCCGATCCTGTTTCCCTGCCGCCATCGCTGCGCTTTCTGAAATGGCTGGTCATCATCCTGACCATCACCATGATCGGGGGTGTCATAACCGTGGTGGGCCTGCTTGTCACCCGCATGCCGGATGCCAGCGCCTTTGCCCCCCTGTCGTTGCCGGAACGTCTGGCCCTGCCCGAAGGCACTGCCGCACGGGCAGTAACGGCGGGCAACGGCTGGTTTGCCGTGGTGACAGAGGATGACCGCATCCTGATCTTCAACGGGGACGGCAGCCTGCGGCAGGAACTTGCGGTGGCCCCGGCGCCTTGATCATCCCGGCCAGAGCGCGGCGCAGATCGCGTCCAGCCCATCCGTCAGCGCCGCCGGGCCCGGCGACAGTATCAGCGGCGCCTTGATTTCATGGATGCGGCCCTGCTGCACCGCCGGCAATCCATCCCAACCCGCGCGCGCCGCAATCCGGCCCGGCACCACTTTCTTGCCGCACCAGCTGGCCAGAATCACCTCGGGGCGGCGGGCCAGCACGTCATCGGCCGAAACGATCCGGTCGCGCGCGCCCTGGCAGCTCGCGCGGTCGGCAAAGATGTCATCGCCCCCCGCGATCGCGATCAGCTCCGACACCCAGCCGATACCCGAGATCAGCGGCTCGTCCCATTCCTCGAACCAGACGCGGGGGCGCTGCGGGCGTTCAATGGCCGCCAGCGTGGCAAGGCGGGCTTCCAGCCCGGCGGCCAGCGCCCCGGCCCGGTCGGCCGCCCCCAGCATGGCGCCCAGCCTGCGGATCATGGCCAGTATCCCCGCCACGTCGCGCTGGTTGAAGGCATGCACCTCAACTCCTGCGCGGATCAGATCGGCGGCGATATCGGCCTGAAGGTCGGAAAAGGTCAGCACCAGATCGGGGCGCAGGTCCAGAATCTTTGGCACGTCGGCGCTGGTGAAGGCGCCCACCCGGGGCTTTTCGCGCCGCACCCGCGCAGGCCGCACGGCATAGTCAGTCACGCCCACGATCCGGCGTTCCTGCCCCAGCAGATACAGGGTTTCCACCGTTTCCTCGGTCAGGCAGACGATGCGGCCATAGCTCATGGGGCAACCCTTGCGGTTTCGGCCGCATACCAGGCTTTCCAGTCATCTGCCCCCGCCGAAACGGCGCGGCGCACGGCGGCACCCACCGCCTCGCCCACCGGCGTGTGCAGGCCCGCGTATCGCTCTGCCCCTTCCCGGCAGGCAAGCGCCAGACAATCGGTTCCCGTACCCGAGACGCGGCCGGTGGGCGCCTCGACCCCTGCCTCGATCACCGCGGCGGTGCGGGCCTGAACGGCAATCGACAGCGCCTCCAGCTGGCCTGCCTCGGTCAGCCCCGCATCGGTAGCCACAAGAATGTTGATGGTGCCGAAATCGCGCGGGCCCCAGACGCGGCGGCGGCCCACAGTTTCGCCATTGGTCAGGCCCACTGTCGCCACGCAATGCGCGCGGACGCCTTCCACGCGGGCTTCGGCCATCGTGAAGGTGCCGATGTCGCGGCTGGTCATCATCCCGACCGCACCGGGAAAGCGCGCCATTTCGGCGGCGAACCAGCCATCGACATCAAAACTTTCGGTCAGATCGGCATTGCGCACCTCGCGCCAGACAACGCGCGCGGCTTGCCGAAGGCCGGGACCAAAGGGGGCCCAGCTGAGGATGCGCATTTCCTGCGCCAGATCGGCGATCAGCCACGGGCGTTCCAGACGGACCGAAATCACCGGATCACCCCCAGCGGCTGAAACACCGGCCCGTCCGGGGTTTCGGCGTGATAGCCCTTGACGCCAAAGACCGAGGCCAGATTTTCGGCCGACAGCACCTGCCGGGGCAAGCCATCGGCCACCTTGCGCCCCTGATGCAGCAAGACCAGCCGGGTGCAGTGCCGCGCCGCTAGCCCCAGATCGTGGATCGAGGCCACGACAGCGCGGCCTTCGTCTGCCAGATCGCGAAACACCTGCATGGTGCGGATCTGCGCTTCGGGGTCCAGCCCGGCGCCGGGTTCATCGGCCAGCAGCAAGGGCGCATCCTGCGCCAGAGCGCGCGCGATCAGGACACGCGCCTGTTCACCGCCCGAAAGTTCCGTCGCACGACGGGTGCGATAGGCCTCAAGTCCCATCCGCGCCAGTGCCCTGCCCTGCGCAGCCACCCCGCCATCGGCAAGGGCCACCAGATCGGCCACCGTGACGGGCCAGGCAATCTCTCTGCCCTGCGGCAGGAAAGCCGCCGCCCGCGCCCGCACCCCGGGCGGCAAGGCCGAAAGGTTCGACTGCCCCTCATGCGGCAAAAGCCCCAGCGCCCCCCGCAGAAGCGAGGTTTTGCCCGCCCCGTTCGGCCCCAGAAGGCCAACGAATTCGCCCGCCGAAACGGTCAGATCCACAGCATCGACCACCGGGCATTGCCCGCGCCGCACCGTCAGCGCCTGAAGCTGAAGAAGTGCCGTCATGCCTCGACCTTTCGCATCCGCCAGACCAGATGCAGAAAGAACGGCGCGCCCACAAGTGCGGTCAGCACCCCCAGCTTCAGATCCCGGTCGGGCGCGATCAGTCGCACGGCGATATCGGCCGCCAGTACCATCGCCGCCCCGCCAAGGGCCGAGGCGGGCAGCAGCCGCGACGGCCGCGCCCCCACCAGCGGGCGCAGGATATGCGGCACGATCAACCCGACAAAGCCGATGGCGCCCGCCACCGCAACCGAAGCCCCGATGGCGCTGGCCGTGCCCAGGATGATCACCAGCCGCAGGCGCGACAGCCGCACCCCCATGCTCTGCGCCGCATCCTCGCCCAGCGTCAGCGCATCAAGGCTGCGGCCCGTGGTCAGCAGCATCGCGCAGCCAAGGGCAATGAAGGGCGCGGCCAGCCAGACATGGCTCATCGACCTGTCGGCAAGGCTGCCCATCATCCAGAAGACGATTTCCGCTGCGGCAAAAGGGTTGGGCGACAGGTTCAGAACCAGCGAAGTGCCCGCCCCCGCCAGCGCCGAAAGGGCGATCCCCGCAAGGATCAGCGCCAGCGCCCCCCCGCGTGGTCCGGCCATCAGCAGGATCAGCAGGGCCGACAACGTGGCCCCGGCAAGCGCGGCCAGCGGCAGCGCCAGCGCGAATGCCGCCGCCGCCCCTGTCTGCAAGGCGATCACCGCGCCCAGCGCGGCGGTCGAAGACACGCCGATCAGCCCCGGTTCAGCCAGAGGATTGCGCAGGAACCCCTGCATGGCCGCGCCCGACAAGCCCAGCGCCCCCCCTACTGCCAACCCAAGGATGGCTCGCGGCAGGCGGATATCGCGCATGACCATGACGACCGCCTCGCCCTCGCCCCGGAACAGTGCCGCAAGCGACTGCCCAAGCCCAAGCCCCGCCGGGCCGATCAGCAGCGACGCCATGAACAGCGCCGCCACCAGTGCCCCAAGTGCCGGCAGGACGGCCCGCGTCACGGCCCGGTTCCAAGTGCTGCGCGCGCCTGTGCCATCGCCTCGATCGCGCGCAGCAGATAGGGCGTGCCGCAGACCCAGTCAGCATCCGTGATGCGCGCCGCCCCCGCCCGGGCGCGCAGGGCCGTCAGGGCCGGATGGGCCAGAATCTCTTCGGAACGCGAGGCGCCGGGATAGGGGGTAGAGGTCACGATCAGGTCGGGTGCGGCCATGACCAGCCGTTCCAGCGGCAGAATGCCCCCACCCGTCACCCCGGCCTCGGCCCCGATGTTGCGAAAGCCCGCCAGCTTCAGGATGTCATCCGAAAGGGTGCCTTCACCGGTGGTATAGCCGTTGGGGTAATACATCGCCGCCGTCGCCGGATCGCCCGTATGGCGAAACTTTTCCAGCGATGCCTCGAAGGCTGCGGCCATCGCCTCGGCCTTTTCCGCCTGGCCCAGCAGGGCGCCCACCTCGCGCATCTGCGCGGCCACATCCTGCAAGGAACTGGCGGGCGGCAGTTGCGCCACCCGCACCCCCAGATCCCTCAGCAGCGCGACCGAAGCCACAGAGGTGTAGCTGCCCGCCAGAACCAGATCTGGCTGCATCAGAAAAATCTGTTCGGCACCGCCGCGGTTGGCGGGAAAGGCCGCCGCCTCTTCGACCATGGTCGAGGAGAGCGGGTCACTGGCAAGATTGCTGACGCTGATCAACTGCCCCGGTGCGGCCAGCAGCATGGCAAGCTGGTCGGTACACAGGTTCATCGACACCACCCGCGCGGGCGCATCGGCGAAAACAGCCGTTGCCCCGGCCCACAGAGCCAGGGCCGGCGCCAGGACCAGCCTGGCAAGGCCGCGATCAGAACTTTGCACGGATGCCCACATAGGCAGCTCGGCCCGATGTGCCATAATCGCGGTCAAGTTCATAATCCGTGTCAAACAGGTTCTCCACCCGTAGATAGCCGATCATGTCATTGCCGAAATCATATTCCAGCATGGCATTGGCAATGGCGTAATCCCCTGCCACGCTGCCATCGCGCCAATCGGGCCGGTCAAAGGCGCCGATGACGGAAAGGCGCCCTGTCAGCTTGTCGCCCAGCGGCTTTTCCAGCGAAAGCGACAGGGCATGGCGGGCCACCTGCGACCAGCTTGACGACGCATTGGTGCTGCTGTCGGTGTAGGTATAGGCCCCGGCAACCGACAGATCGCCCAGAACCACAGCCTCTGCCTCCAGCTCCAGCCCGCTGCGCCGCGAATGGCCGGACACCTGGCTGTAGCAGCCCGGCCCGAACAGTGCCGCCGCCGGGCAGCCCGTTGCCGCGACATCGAAATCGATCAGCTTGTTGGCATCCAGATAGAAGGCCGTCGCCTTGACCCGTGCGCCCGAGGCAAAGACATGCTCGACCCCGATATCGACGTTGGTGCTTTCTTCGGGTTGCAGGCTGCGCGATCCGTAGAAACTGAAGAGTTCGAAGTTCGACGGCGCGCGAAAGCCGGTTCCGGCCTGTAGGCGCAGCACGGTGTCATCGGTCAACCGATGCGCCAAGGCCAACCGGACAGAGCCCAGATTGCCAAAGAGCGAATGGTTGTCGACCCGGCCCGATAGCGCCAGATCGGTCTGCGACCCGATGGTGGTAACGTATTCGGCAAAGGCCCCGGTCTTGGTGGTGGCATTGTCGGCAGCGCCGAAATCACCGAATTGCACCAGCGCTTCCCTTGACCATTCCGCCCCAACCGTCATCCGGCCGCCGCCCAGATCAAAGCCGGCAGACCAGTCTGCCACCAGCCGCTTGCCGATATAGGTGGCGTCCGTGGTCTGGACGCGGGTTCCATAGGTATCATCGGAAAAACCCAGTGGCGTGCCACTGTCGCTGTAATCGGCGTAATCCGGGGCAACCTCACTTTCATGAAAGCGCCTTTCGATGCGGAAGCCGGAAACCGAAATCTTGTGATCCAGCGCCCCGGTCTGGAATTCGCCAAAGGCCCGCAGGCCCTGAGTCTGACGGTTCAGTCTTTCATCCGGGGTAGAACCATCGCCAAGCGGGATCAGGATGTCATCGGTGCCGGAAAAATCCACCGAACTGGTCAGGATGCGTGACCCCAGAAGGGCCCCGTCCAGATAGAAGGCCGGGTCGTAATCCGACGCACTGTCTTCCCAGAAACCGTTGACCCCCAGCTTTGTCCCGCCATCCAAACTGCGCGCCAGATAGAAGCTGGCACGGGTGGTGTCGAAGCCGTCCGCCTCGGTATTGCCCAGACGGGAAGAGGCGGTGGAAAAACCATCGGTGTGCAGACGCCCAAGGGTGAAGGCAGCTTCGGTCCGGTCATCCATATAGGTCGCGGTATAGGCCGCCGACAGGGTGCCGAACTGGCCGGCCTCGGCATCCACCGCCTGATGGAAGCCTTCCTCCTCGGGGCGGGCGGTGGTGAAGGACACCACGCCGCCAATTGCCCCCGCGCCGTAAAGCGCCGACTGGCTGCCCTTCAGCAGTTCCACACGGCCAAGGCCGATGGTTGTCATCTGCCCGAAATCGAAAGCAACCTGCGTGCCTGACGGGTCCGTGACATTGATGCCATCGACATAGGTGCCGATGTAATTCTGCGACGCCCCGCGCACCAGAAGCGTGGATTGTGTGCCAACCGGTCCTCGGGTCTGGATCGTGACCCCGGCCAGCTTTCGGAAATAGCCCGAAACGCTGTTCTCGCCCGAATCGTCAAGGTCTTCGCGCGTGATCACGGTGACACTGGCGCCGGTGCGGCCCAATGTGGTGGCTTCGCGGTTCGCGCTGACCACGATTTCGTCCAGCGCGATGTCTTGCGCCAGAGCGGGCAATGCCGCCGAAAGCGCGATTACAGATATTCCAAGCCTTTTCATGGCCCTGTCCCGGTATGTTCAGGGTTTCCCCTGCAATGCGTTTGGTCTTGGGAAAGGGGTTTCAGACCCTTCCCGCCGACGGTGAGTTCGTCACCACAAGCGGAAGGTCCGCCACCCGAAACGCGCCCCGCGCCCCGGAAAGGGTGATCACTTCGGCAGGTCTCCTGGCTCGCGGGTCATCGTTCTGGCGGGCCTTCCCGGGTTTCCCCAGTGGCATATGCCGCCGTCACTCGCCGCCTACAGTTGCGGGGGCAGCCGTGGAATGGGGTTGCCCCGCACCACGTTCCCTTTTCATCCGGGCGCTGAACCCGGAACCGAAGGCATCCCCTGCTTAGCCCAGTGCGGCCCCAAGTCAAGCCGCTGAATCAGCGCATGTCGCGCATTGTGCCCGGCGTGTCGGATGTGCCTTATCAGCGGCGATTTTTTGGCTAAGGTCGGGGCTGGCAGGGCGGCACCGGACCCCCGGCCTGCCACGGGAGAAGACAGATGACGCTGACCGACATGCCCGCCTGGCGCCTGGCAAAGGGAATCGCCGCCCGCACCATTGCCCCGTCCGATGTGATGGCAGCGGTGCTGGACCGGATCGCCGCGACGAACGACCGGATCAATGCCATCGTCTCGCTCCGCCCGGCCGACGAGTTGATGGCCGAGGCACGGGCGATGGATGACGCGCCCCGCAAGGGATGGCTGCATGGCCTGCCGCTGGCGATCAAGGATCTGGTGGCGACAAAGGGCCTGCGCACCACCTGGGGCTCGCCGCTTTTTGCCGATTTCATTCCGCCGGGCGATGATCTTCTGGCCGCCCGCCTGCGCGCGGCGGGGGCGGTGTTCATCGGCAAGACGAATACGCCCGAATGGGGTCAGGGGTCGCACAGCTTCAACCCCGTACATGGCGTTACCCGCAACCCCTATGACGTGTCGCGCAGCGCAGGCGGGTCATCGGGCGGGGCGGCGGCGGCGCTGGCCTGCCGGATGGTGCCGCTGGCCGACGGATCCGACATGATGGGGTCGCTGCGTAACCCCGCGGCCTTTTGCAATGTCTATGGCTTTCGCCCGACATGGGGTCTGGTGCCGGGTGATGCGGTGGGCGACACCTTCCTCGCCACCCTTGCAACCGATGGTCCGATGGCGCGCGACATGCGCGACATCTGCCATTTCCTTGATACGATGGCGGGGGAAAACCCGGCCGTGCCCTTCCCCCGCACAGGTGGCCCCTTTGCCGGGCTGGAACCGGCGCGGATGGCGGGCAAGCGCATCGGCTGGCTTGCCGACTGGGGCGGTGCCTATCCGATGGAGCCGGGCATCCTTGATCTGGTGGCCGGCGCCTTGCGCCAGTTCGAGGATATGGGCGCGGTGGTGGAACCCCTTTCCCCGCCCTTTGCGGCGGGCGATTTGTGGCGGTCATGGATCACGCTGCGGGCCATGCTGAACGCGGGCAGCAAGGGCACGCTTTATGCCGATCCGGCAAAACGGGCGCTTCTGAAGCCCGAAACGCAGTGGGAGATCGAGCAGGGTCTTGGCCTGACAGCGGCAGCGGTGCATGAGGCCAGCGTGATCCGGTCCCGCTGGTATGCCCGCGCAGCCCGGCTTTTTGACAGCTACGACGCGCTGGTGCTGCCCTCGGCGCAGGTCTGGCCCTTTCCGGCCGAATGGCGCTGGCCCGAACAGATCGGCGCGCGGCAGATGGATACCTATCACCGCTGGATGGAGGTGGTGGTGCCCGCCTCGCTTGCCGGCCTGCCTGCGCTTGCGCTGCCCTGTGGCTTTGGCGCCGGAGGCCTGCCGATGGGCATGCAACTGATTGGCCGGGCGGGCAATGATGCGGCGGTTCTTGCCATGGGCCTTGCGTGGCACGAGGCGACGGACTGGCCG
>JALQTL010000315.1 GCA_023260935.1 Paracoccaceae bacterium | reverse complement strand
GGCAGGCATAGCCGAACATGATGCCCTGATCACCCGCGCCGTCCCGGTCCACGCCTTGCGCGATATGGGCCGATTGCGGGTGCAGATAATTCGACACTTCCAGCGTCTTCCAGTGGAAGGCATCCTGCTCATAACCGATGTCCTTGACGCAGGCGCGCACGATTTCGTCGACGCGGCCCATCATGCGGTCAAGATTGGCCTTGTCGGCCAGCCCCACTTCGCCGCCCACGACAACCCGGTTGGTCGTAGCAAAGGTCTCGCAGGCGACGCGGGCATGGGGTTCCTCGGTCAGGAAAGCATCGAGGATCGCATCGGACACGCGGTCACAGACCTTGTCGGGATGCCCCTCGGAAACGGATTCCGAGGTGAAGACGTAATTCTTGCGGCTCATGGGTAGTGCTCCGTTAGGGTGATCCCTGCCACGCCAGGAAGCCGTTGTGGCAGTTCGATGACGCGGACGTAGCCCCTTGCCACGCGGGCGTCAAGCAAGCCGGCGGCGGCGGGGCAGCAGCGACAGGCCGAAAAGGCCCAAAAGCAACAGATATGCGACAAGATCGCCGTGCCGCGCATAAGGGGTGGCAGGAAGGCCCGCGGGAAGCTCTGGCACATCCAGTGCGCCGGTCTGGCCAAAGGGCAGCGCCGCCACAACCCGCCCGTGCGCATCGATCACGGCCGTCACACCGGTATTTCCCACCCGCACCAGCGGCAGCCCCATCTCGATCGCGCGCAGGCGCGACAGCTGGAAATGCTGGAACGGGCCGGTAAAGGGGCCGAACCATGCGTCATTGGTGATTTGCAGCATCCAGTCGGGCCGACCCACCGAAAGCGGGATCGCCGGAAACACCGCCTCATAGCAAATCAGCGGCAAGACCTTGCCGAACTTCGGCCCAAGGTCCAGCACCACGGGCCCCGGTCCGGCGGAATAGCCATTGCCCACCTGCGCGGCAAAGGCCCCGATCCCGAACCAGCGAAACAGAAGATCGCCCATCGGCATGTATTCGCCAAAAGGCACCAGATGGTGCTTGTCATAGGTGGCCGTGACCGCCCCCCCTGCCCCGATCACGCGCAGGCTGTTCCAGCCCCGGTTGCCTTCCACGCGCTGCACCCCGATGGCCACTGGCCTTCCGCCCGCGGCGACCGAGATGATGCCGGGCACTTCGGGGGAATATTCGAAAAGATAGGGAATGGCGGTTTCCGGCCAGATCGTCAGGTCGGCGGGCGTGCCGGCCCGGGTCAGATCAAGCTGGCGCTGAAACAGGGTGCGCACCTGATCGGGATCCCATTTCAGATGCTGCTCGGCGGCCGGCTGGACAAGGCGCAGGGTCATTTTCCGGGCGGGTGCATCGGGGCCCGCGCCCTGCAAAGGCCCTGCGGCAAACAGGCCCCCCACCACAAAGGCACCGGCAATCCCGCCCCACATCCGCGGCCCAAGGGGCAGCGCCGCTGCCAGCAGGGTCAACACGGTCAGACCGGTCGCGCCCACGAAGGCCACGGCCTGTTCCGCCCCGGACCCAAGCCAAAGATGCCCCACCTGCGCCCATGGAAAGCCGGTGAAGATATGCCCGCGCAAAAGCTCTACCGCCGACAGCAGCGCGGCAAGCGCGATTTCAAGGGAGTCGGGGTCGTAGTCCAAATCATGATTCCCCAATGCGATTTGCAAGGGGATGGACTTGAAAAAGTCATGGTCGCTCATCATTTCTAACCAATCATCCCAAATGGTGTGGTC
>JALQTL010000305.1 GCA_023260935.1 Paracoccaceae bacterium | reverse complement strand
GCCGTTCTGATCGGTATCGGTCCAGACGGTCTGGGCCAGATATTCAAGGTTCACCTGATGGCAGATGCCGGTCCCGGGCGGCACGACGCGGAAGTTGTTGAAGGCGTTCTGTCCCCATTTCAGGAAGACATAGCGTTCCATGTTCCGTTCATATTCGCGGTCCACGTTGGCCTGAAAGGCGCGCGGAGTGCCGAATTCGTCGATCATCACGGAATGGTCGATGACCAGATCCACCGGGTTCAGCGGGTTGATTTTCTGTGCGTCCCCGCCAAGCGCCTTGATGCCGTCACGCATCGCTGCCAGGTCCACCACGGCTGGCACGCCGGTGAAATCCTGCATCAGCACGCGGGCAGGGCGATAGGCGATCTCGCGCGGGTTCTTGCCGCCCAGCTTTGCCCATTCGGCAAAGGCCTTGATGTCGTCAACGCTGACGGTCTTGCCGTCTTCGAAGCGCAGCATGTTTTCCAAAACCACCTTCAGCGCGGCGGGAAGCTTCGAAAAATCGCCCAAGCCTGCTTCCTGCGCGGCGGGGATCGAATAATAGCTGACGGTCTGGCCGCCTGCGGTCAGGGTCTTGCGGGTTTTCTGGCTGTCATGTCCGACGGTGACGGTCATCTGTCGCCTCCTTGGCTCGTGGCTTTTTGACGGATATTCGTGGCGGGCAAATCACCCGCGGCGGGGAGTCGCTGGCGTTGTATGCAATTGTATGCCAAAAATCCAGCCCTCGTTTCGTGCAAATTCGTCGCGCCCGCCGGGTTCTGTTATCGCCCCATGCCGGGCAATCGCAAAACCTTGATTGGCACGGCGATCATCGGTTTTGTAAAAGCAGGGTCCAGGCAAGGGGATATGAAACGCCATGATGCGACAATTGGTCAGCGCCGCGGGCGGGATTTGGATGGGTCTTGCTGGCCTTGCTGCCGCCCAGACGCAACCGGTGCTGGTGGAACTTTACACTTCGCAAGGCTGCTCTTCCTGCCCCCCGGCTGACGAATTCATGGCCCAACTGGTCAATGATCCCGATGTGATCGCGCTTTCGCTGCATGTCGATTACTGGGATTACATCGGCTGGAAGGATACCTTCGGCGATCCGCAGTTCACCAAACGGCAGAAGGCCTATGCCAAGGCCGCGGGCAGCCGCATGATCTATACCCCGCAGATCATTGTCGACGGGGTGGACCGGGTGGAGGGCAATGATCCGCTGAAAGTTGGCGAAAGCATCCGCCGGCATCTGACGGGCCTGTCGCCGGTGACGCTTCAGGTCAGCCGCGACGGGGACAGGCTGATGATCCGCGCCATTGCCGAACCGCCCCTGTCGCGCGGGGCACGGGTGCAGGTGGTGCGCTATCTGCCCAAGGCCACCGTGCTGATCGAGCGGGGAGAGAATGCCGGTCGCGAAGTGGCCTATCACAACGTGGTCACCAACTGGCAGGCGCTTGCCGAATGGCCGGGGTTGCAACCGTTCGAGATGGAAACCACGGCCCCGGGGGATGAACCCGTTGTGGTGATCGTGCAATCCGAAGGCCCGGCCGAGGTTCTGGCGGTTGCCGCGCTGAAGTGACGGGGCGGGCGCCGTCAGGGTTTCCAGCGGCGATGAATCCAGAACCACTGATCGGGATAGCGCCGCACCAGACGTTCCAGATTGTCATTCAGCGCCTGTGTCATCTGTTCGGGCGTGCCCGGCGCGATCGGGGGATCGACGATGATCTGGAACTCCAGCCCGTCAGGCTGGCGGATCGCATAGGTGGGGATCAGCAGGGCATCGTATTTCAGCGCCATTTCCGCTGCAGACAGGGCGGTCAGCGCCTCTTGCCCGAAGAACAACAGCTTGACGCCAGCCCCCATCCGCTGATCCGGCAGGATGCCCAGCATGCCCCCCGATTTCAGATGCTGCAGCATCTGGGCCATGCCGCTGCGCCCGCGTTCGAAGATGGGTTGGCCGATGGTGCCGATGGCGCGCACATAATGTTCGTTGAACCAAGGGTTCTTCATGCGCCGGTAAAGGGCACCCAGCGGAAAGCCCCGGGCAATCAGCGCGGCGCGCACGGCATCGTAATTGCCGAAATGCCCGGTGGCCAGAATGACAGGGCGGCCCGCAGCGCGGGCGGCTTCCAGAGCCGCAACACCATCGCCGGTCAGTGGCAGCCGGGTGGCGCGGTCAATGAATTCGCGACCCGAATAGATCTCGATCACCGTGCGCCCCACATTGTCGGGCACGCGGCGAACCATGCGGTCGCGCTCGGACGCGGGCATGTCTGGCAGCGTCAGGGCAAGATTGTCGCGGATGCGCCGCGGCCAGCCCGCCAGAGGAGAAACGATGCGCGACATCACCCAGCCGCAGAACGGCACCCGCCAGCGATAGGGCAGCAGCAGCAGCCCGCCGATCAGCGCGCGTATCGCCAGATCGGTCAGCCATTGCAGGGCAGTTCCGCCTTGCTGTGCCTTGGGCTCTTTGGGGGTGGATCTGGTCATGCCTTCCGGGTCTCGGCGCGCCGGGCGCTGGTTTCGCGATGCCAGACATAGACACCGGCCGCCACGATCACAAGCGCACCCGCAAGGGTGGGGGCATCGGGCCATTCGTCGTAAAGCACAATCCCCCAGATCGTCGCGAACAGGATGCCGACATAGGCAAAGGGCGCCACTGCCCCCGCCTCGGCCATGGAAAAGGCGCGGATCAGGCAAAGCTGCGCGCCGGTGCCAAGGCAGCCGATCAGCACGAAGATCGGCAGATCAGTCATCTCAACGGGCTGCCAGACAAAGGGTTGCAGCGCCCCGGTGACCACCGCCCCGAAGAGGGCGGCGTGGATCATCGGGGTCCAGTGGCTTTCCAGCGGGCCAAGACGGCGTGTCAGCAGCGCATTGGCGGTGTAAAAACCCGCAGCGCAAAGCGGCAGCAGGGCGGCAGGCGAAAATACCGAGGCCCCCGGGCGGATCACGATCATCGCGCCGACCATTGCCACCAGCACCCCGGCAATCCGGCGCGGCCCCAGCTTTTCGCCCAGAAAAAGCGCGGCACCGACCGTGATGAAGACTGGGTTCAGGTCGGTCAGCGCCGTTGCCTCGGCCAGACCGATATGGGGCAGAGAGGCAAAGAAACAGCCCGTTGCCCCCAGCTGACAGGCCGAGCGCACCAGATGCAGCAGCGGATAGCGCGTGCGCAGCGCCCAAAACAGCCGCTGGCGCAGGATCAGCACCACGATGATGACCTGTCCGGCAAAGCGCGCCCAGACGACCTGTGGCACGGGATAGCGCTGGATCAGCCCCTTTGCGGCGGCATCCATGGCGGTAAAAAGCAGGATGGCCAGCAGCATCAACGCGATGCCGCGGGCCGTATCGCGGGGGGTGGGGATCATGGAAACCAAGCGTCGTTGCTTCGCCGGGTCTACGCTGCCCCGGCGGGCCGGGCAAGGGGGCAGGGTCTGCGCACAAGGCGCAGGGGCAAGGCGTCAGCCATCCGGCGTGATCAGCGCAATCTCGCCCGCGCCTTCCAGCTGCCGGATCATCGTCACCACTGTGCCCATGGCCGCCTCGGCATCTTTTTCCTTGACCGGCCCCCGCCCCTCGATCTCTTCGCGCAGGGATTGGGCAAGGCGTTGTGACATGTTGGCCAGCAGGAATTCCGCACTTGGTGCATCGCGTTCCGATGCCAGGGCACCCACCAGCGCGGTAACCATCGTGGCCTGATCGACCATGCGCACGATCTTTGGCACATCGCGCGGGGCGATGCGTTCGGGGATGTGGGAAAAGGTGAAGATCGCCCGGCGCACCAGTTCTGCAAAGGCGGCATCTTCCGCCTCAAGGCCCAGCAACACCTCATCCCGGGTGGTCGAGGAAGATACGTTCAGGATCGCCCCCACCCGCTCCACCGGCCCGGCATCAAAGGCGCGGGGGGGCTGTGCATCCAGCTGGGCGGCCAGCGAAAGCCCGATCCGGCGCACGGTTTCGGGATCAACCGCCGCCGTCATCGACATGGCATAGGCCACGCGCCGCGCACGATCCCCCGGAAGCTGCCCCAGCAGTTCGGCCGCCTTTGCCACCGGCAGCTTCGACAGCATCACGGCTGCAACTTCCGTGCTTTCCGCCTCGATCACCGGCAGAAGGCGGTCAACGGCAAGCTGGGTCAGCCGGTCCCACGGGTCTGCCTTGGCCGAGGCGCCGGCCAGACGGCGCAGACGGTTCGCCGCCGAGGCGCTGATATGGCCATCCATCATCGAAAGCGCGGCATCGATACCGCCGGGGAAGGACAGGCCCACCGCCTCCAGCTCATCAAGGAATTCGCGAACCACTTGCGCCAGGGTTTCGCGGTTGATCAGCCGCATCTGCCCCATCTGTTCGGTCAGCGCCGCCTGCATGTGATCAGGCAGCATTGAAACGGGCACCTGCGTGCCTTCGGCCAGAAGAAACCGCACGATGATGGCCGCCTTTTCCCGCGGTGAAGGGGCAGGGCTGACAGATTCCTGCCCCATGTCCAGGGATATTGCCCGGCGCACCGGTGTGATGCGCGCAAGTGCCTGTGATGTGCCTTCTGCCATCCGCGAATCCCCCGGCCGTTGTGCATCCGATCAGGGGACAGGCTGGCCCCGCGCCGGTTAAGGCGCGGTTAGCGGCTTATGTCGACGGGTTCAGAACACACTCGCCCTTGGCCTGATCCCACTTGAACCCCTCCTTGCAGGACGGGGCATGCTGGCCTGCGTTGCACATGGCCATGGCAAGTCCGGGGGCCAACATCAGGGCGATGACGGCGGCGGTGAGTCTGGTCTTCATCGTGTCGTCCTTTCCTTGGGGGTCAATAGTTCAGGGTCTGTCCCGTGCGAAGCGCCTGATCAAGGCTTGCCTCTGCCCAGGTTCCCGCACCGCCACGGGCGCGGATTTCCGCCAGCTGTTCGCGGGCGGCATCGAATTCGCCAAGATCGACCAGCATCTGCCCCAGATAGCTGCGGGCAAGGATGTTGTCGGGGTTCACGGCAAGCGCATGGTCGTAATGGCCCAGCCCGGCCTCCAGCTGGCCCGCCTTGCGGCTGGCAAAGCCCAGATAGGTCAGCACCCGGTCGCTTTCGCCTTCGGTCATGGTGGCCAGAATCACCAGCGCCTCTTCGGGTCGCCCGGCCCAGGCCAGTTCGCGCACCGCGCGGAAGCGGTCATCGTCGCTCAGGCTGCCCGATTTCGCATCAATGCAGGTCCGGGTCTTTTCATCCCAGATCTTCGCATCCTTGCACTTCTGGGTGGTTTCGGTCGGCGCCGGCGGTTCGGTCGAGTCGCTTCCCGCCGCAAGCGCCGCGAAGGGAAGGCCGGCCACGATGGCTGAAAGCACGATGCGCATCCGCATACCCCAGTCCTTGTTACACGGGAAAAAGGGTAGCACGGAATTTCTGCGTTCAAGCACAGGTCTCGGCGGCGGATGGCGCGCCGCCGATCACTGTTTCGTCAGTCACGCGCCAAAGACGCGGGCAAAGATCGTGTCCACATGCTTCGTGTGATAGCCCAGATCGAATTTCTCTTCGATCTCGGCGGGCGTCAGCGCTGCCGTCACCTCGGGGTCGGCCAGCAGCTCGGTCTTGAAATCGGCGCCCTTTTCCCAGACCTTCATCGCGTTGCGCTGCACAAGCCGATAGGCATCCTCGCGGCTGACCCCGGCTTGCGTCAGGGCCAGAAGCACCCGCTGGCTCATGACAAGGCCTTTGAACTTGTTCATGTTTTTCAGCATGTTCTCGGGATAGACGACCAGCTTCTCGATCACCCCCGCCAGACGGTGCAGCGCAAAGTCCAGCGTGATCGTGGCGTCAGGACCAATCGCGCGCTCCACGCTGGAATGGCTGATGTCCCGTTCATGCCACAGCGCCACGTTTTCCATCGCCGGAATCACGGCCATGCGCACAAGACGGGCAAGCCCGGTCAGGTTTTCGGTCAGCACGGGATTGCGCTTGTGCGGCATGGCGCTGGAGCCCTTCTGACCGGGGCTGAAGAATTCTTCTGCCTCCAGAACTTCGGTGCGCTGCATGTGGCGGA
>JALQTL010000301.1 GCA_023260935.1 Paracoccaceae bacterium | reverse complement strand
TCTGGGCGTCACGTTCTTGAAACAGGTGGCCTACGGCACATTGGCCGATCCGGCGGTGCTTCAGGCGCCGGTGGATGACGCCAGCTATGCGGCCACGATGGCGCCGATGTGGGCTTGGCTGGATGCGGTGACGCCAGCGCTCTGGCGGCAGGGCAAGGCCTATCCCGCGAATGAACCCGCGCTGAGCCAGCTTCTTGCCGATGCCGAAACCGATATCGGCTTTGCCTTCGGGGTCGCGCATGCCAGTTCCCAGATCGCCGCCGGCAACTTCCCCGATACGGTTCGCACCTTCACGCTGGAAGGCGGCACCATCGGCAATGCCAGCTTCGTGGCTATTCCCTTCAATGCCGCCAATCAGGCCGGGGCACAGGTGATCGCCAACCTGCTGCTGGACCCCGAGGTTCAGGCCGCGGCGCAAGACCCGGCCAACATCGGCTTCCAGACCGTGCTGAACGTGCCCGCCCTGCCGGCCGAGGATCAGGCCCGCTTTGCCGCGCTTGATCTGGGCATTGCCACCCTGCCCCCGGCGGAACTGGGCCCATCGCTGCTTGAACCACATGCAAGCTGGATGTTGCGGATCGGGCAGGACTGGATCGAGCGCTACGGGGTGGCCCAATAAGATGGCGCGCGGGGCGGCAAGCCTTTTGCGGCAGGCCCCCCGCCTGACCATCGCGCTCCTTTGCCTGCCGGTGGCGGCGGGGCTTGCCGGCACCATCGTTCCGGCCTTGTCGGATGGGGCGCAGGGCCTGCGCGCGGCGATGGACTGGCCAGGCTTTCCCGGGGCGCTGTGGCTTTCGGTGAAATCCGGGGTGCTGGCAACGGTGCTTAGCCTTTGTATTACGCTGGGGCTGATCGCGGGGCTGTATGGCACGCGCAGCTTTGCGCGGGTCCAGCATCTTCTGGCCCCGCTGTTGTCGGTTCCCCATGCGGCGGCGGCCCTTGGGCTTGCCTTTCTGATCGCGCCTTCGGGCTGGCTGGTGCGGCTGGTGTCGCCCGGCCTGACCGGCTGGACCCAGCCGCCCGACATCCTGATCCTGAACGATCCGGCGGGATGGGCGCTTATCCTTGGCCTTGTTGCCAAGGAGATTCCCTTCCTGTTCCTTTTGTCCCTTGCCGCCCTGCCACAGACCGATGCTCCGCGCCGGCTTGCCGTGGCCTTCAGCTTTGGGGCTGGGCGGCTTGCTGCCTTTGCCGTGGCGATCCTGCCCGGCCTCTATCGCCAGATCCGCTTGCCGGTATATGCCGTGCTGGCCTATTCGGCCACCTCGGTCGAGGTGGCGATGATCCTTGGCCCCAGCCTTCCGCCCCCCCTTTCGGTGCAGATCGTCATCTGGATGAACGACCCGGGGTTGACTCAGCGGGACACCGCAGCCGGGGGCGCGCTGATCCAGCTTGCCGCTGTTCTGGGGCTGATCCTTCTGTGGCGTCTGGGCGAGGTTCTGTCCCGGCTTGCCCTGTGCCGCTGGGCCGAGGCGGGCGCGCGGGGGCTTTTGGCGCAGGCCATCGTGCAGCCTGTGGTGGTCGCGTCCGGCGTGCTGCTGGCGGGTCTGCTGGTCGCGGGGCTTGGCGGGCTTGCGGTCTGGTCGGTGGCGGGGCTGTGGCAGTTTCCCGATGCGCTGCCGCAATCATGGTCGCTGGCAGTCTGGCAGCGCACGGGCGATGCGCTGCTGACGTCGGTGGCCGAAACGATCAGGGTCGCGCTGATGGCGACGGCGGCCGCCCTGATGCTGACGCTGGCCTGTCTGGAGGCGGAAAGCCGCTTTTCCCTGACCGTGGGGCCACGGGCCCTGTGGCTTTTGTATCTGCCGCTGGTGGTTCCGCAGGTGGCCTTTCTGCCAGGGTTGCAAGGCCTTGCGCTGCGCAGCGGGGCCGAAGGTCACTGGCTGGCGGTGGCGGCGGCGCATCTGGTCTTTGTACTGCCCTATCTGTTCCTGTCCCTCGCCCCGGCATACCGCGCATGGGATGGGCGGATTGCTGTGGCCGGCGCGGCCCTTGGGGCCACCCCTGCGCGGGTATTCTGGCGCCTGCGCCTGCCGATGCTGCTGCGTCCGATCCTGACAGCCATTGCCGTGGGCATGGCGGTGTCGATCGGGCAATACCTGCCCACCCTGCTGGTGGGCGGCGGGCGGGTCCAGACGCTGACGACCGAAGCCGTAGCCTTGTCCTCGGGCGGGAACCGGCGGCTGATCGGGGCCTATGCCTTCCTGCAAATGGCGCTGCCGGCCCTGTTCTTCTGGCTGGCCCTGCTGCTGCCCGCCTTGGCCTTCCGCAACCGGCGCGGCCTTGCGGTGGCGGCATGAGCGGTCAGCTTCAGCTTGACGCCCTGCGCATCCTGCACGGGGGGCAGACGATCGTGGCGCTGGACCTGGTGGTAAGCCCGGGCGAGGTGGTCACCATCATGGGCCCCTCAGGCTCTGGCAAGTCCACCGCGCTGTCGGCAGTGCTGGGCACACTTTCCCCGGCCTTCCGGATGCAGGGCCGCGTCCTTCTGAACCAGCGCGATGTCACCACCCTGCCCCCTCATCTGCGCAAGGTCGGCCTTCTGTTTCAGGATGACGTGCTGTTCCCGCATCTTTCCGTCGGCGGCAATCTGGCCTTTGCCATCCCGCCGTCGGTCAAGGGACGCGCCCGGCGGCAAGAGATGATCGACGCGGCACTTGAAAGCGCGGGCCTTCCGGGCTTTGCCGGGCGTGACCCGGCCACGCTTTCGGGCGGGCAACGGGCGCGTGTCGCCCTTATGCGCACGCTTCTGGCGCGCCCCTGCGCACTGTTGCTGGACGAGCCGTTTTCGCGGCTGGATGCGGCACTGCGGGTTCAGATTCGCGGCTTCGTACTGGATCGCATCCGGGCCGAAAGATTGCCCACCATTCTTGTGACCCATGATATCGAGGATGCCCGCGCCGCAGGCGGCCGTGTGGTGACACCGCTTGGCGCCCCGGTATCACTGGAGTGATCTAACGGGCCAGGGTCAGTTCCGCCTTCAGCCCGCCAAGGCCCGCGCTTTTTCCCAGGACAAGGTTGCCGCCATGGCTGCGGGCGATGTCAGCCACGATGGAAAGGCCGAGTCCGGCGCCCGGGCCGTTGCCCAGACCGCCCCCCGAAGCACCTTCCGCCGACCAGCCATGCGCATCGGGCGGTGCGACGGCATCGCGTGGGCCGGTGCCTGTGCCTGTTCCGGCGCCTGTTCCGGTGCCAGTGCGGCTGCCAGTCCGGTTGCGGTTGCGGGCATCATCCAGCCGTCCAAAGGGCGCCAGTGCGGTTGCATGCGCTTCGTCCGGAATGCCCGGCCCGTCATCCTCGACCACAAAGCGCAGGTGCCGGTCTGTCTCGGCCAGGGTCAGCCAGACCGTGCGGCCATGGCGAAAGGCATTCCCCAGCAGGTTTTCGACCGCCCGCTTCACCGCCTGCGGCCGCAGGCGCAGGGGCGACAGACCGGGGGGCAGCGTCAGCACCACCTGATGCCCCGACCGCGCCGCATTTTCAACGATCCGCCGGGCCAGATCGTCGGGGGCTGTCTCAACCGGTTCCTCCAGTGCATCGCCGCGGGCAAAAGCGAGGAATTCGTCCACCATCCGTTCCATTTCGGCCACGTCAGACAACAACGCCTGCACCTCTTCATCCTCGGGCAGCATCGCCAGACCCAGCCGCAGCCGCGTCAGTGGCGTGCGCAAGTCGTGGCTGATCCCCGACAGCATCAGGGTGCGTGTCTTTATCTGCCTCTCGATCCGCGCCCGCATGTCCAGAAAGGCCGAGGCGGCTGCCCTTACCTCCAGCGCCCCGCGCGGGCGCAGCCGAACCGTCTCACCCCGGCCGAAAGCTTCGGCCGCATCCGCCAGCCGGGCGATCGGGCGCAGCTGGTTACGCAGGAAGACATAGGAAATGAAAGTCATCAGGGCCGAGGCCAGCACCATGATCACCAGCAATTGATGCGGGTTGGATGCCGAAAGCCGCGACCGCGCGATAGAGACAAGCATCGGCCCCTTGGTCGTGCCTACCACCACATCCACCCGCCGCGGGGTGGATTGCAGATCGACAGAGCGGACATCCTCCAGCCCCGCGCGCAGTGCCTCGATCACGATCCCGCCCGTCAGGTCCAGCAAATCCTTGCGGTCCCCGGCCGCCGGCAGGGTCTGGGGAAACCCGACCGTCATCTCGAAGGCATCGGCCAGCCGTGCCACCGCGTCCAGCGCGGTCTTGGCCGAGGGCGCGGCATCCACATCGGCGCGCAGCAGGGCTACCTCGCTCAGCACGCCCCGCGACATCTGCTGTGTCACACCCTCGAAATGGCGCTGGATGAAGGCTATGGACACGATGATCTGGATCGTGACGATGGGCACGACCAGAATAAGCGCCGCCCGTCCGAAAAGGCCCCGCGGCAGAATGGATTTGAGCGTGGGTCGCATGGGCCAAGCCTAGCGTCCGGGCCGGGTGAAGGAAAGCATGTGATGCAGGCGGGAACAGCGGTCCGGGTGGCAGAAGGCGTGCGGCGAATCCTTGCGCCCAACCCTTCGCCGATGACGGGGCCCGGCACCAACAGCTATCTGATCGGTCAGGGCGGCGGGCTGCTCTTGCTGGACCCCGGCCCCGATGATGCGCGCCATCTGGCGGCAATCATGGAGGCTTTGACGCCGGGAGAGCGGATCGCGGCCATTGCCGTCACGCATGCGCATCTGGATCACAGCGCCCTTGCCCCCAAGCTGTCGCGGCACAGCGGGGCGCCGGTCCATGCCTTCGGCGCGGCTGATGCGGGACGCAGCCCTGTCATGGCCGCGCTCGCCGCCCGGGGCATGGCGGGGGGCGGCGAAGGGGTGGATGCTGCCTTCCGGCCCGATATTACGGTGCAGGACGGGGAAAAGATCGTCGGCGACTGGGGAGAGGTGACGGTGCTGCACACCCCCGGCCATATGGGCTGCCACATCAGCCTTGTGTGGGAGGGGGTTCTGTTTCCGGGCGATCTGGTGATGGGTTGGGCTACCTCGCTCGTCTCGCCCCCCGATGGCGACATGGCGGCCTATATGGCCCAATTGCGCCGGCTCAAGGCGCAGGATTACGCTTTGGCGCTGCCCGGGCACGGGCCCGAAATCGTGGCGCCCCGCCAACGGATCGACGCGCTGATTGAGCATCGGCTGGCGCGCGAGGCGCAGGTTCTGGAAGCACTTTCGCATCAGGAAGGTTCGGCGCGCGAGTTGGCCACCCGAATCTACACCGACATAGCCCCGGCCCTGCTGCCTGCCGCAAGCCGCAATGTTCTTGCGCATCTCGTTGATCTTGAAGCCAGAAACCTTGTCGCGGCCAAGGGCCTCATCGGCCCGGCCACAATTTTTGCCCGGCGCTGAGAAAAGCCGAAAAATTCTCCCCACGCCCCCTTTACGCCCCCCACAGCGCTTGCTATACGGCCCCCGTGTTCCGGCGTAGCTCAGCGGTAGAGCAGTTGACTGTTAATCAATTGGTCGTAGGTTCGATCCCTACCGCCGGAGCCAATCAAACCAAGGGCTTAG
>JALQTL010000288.1 GCA_023260935.1 Paracoccaceae bacterium | reverse complement strand
TCCATCCATGGATTCCTTCAATGTAAACGAGGATTTTGAAATGGCAATTAGCACTTCAGTCGGGTTTAGCAAGCTCTTGTTGACCGGAACGCAATCTGCAGCCGAGTTGTTCACGGGCGGCAAGATCAAGGCCGCGCAATTCGCCCGCGAAAAGAAGATCCCCTATCTGGGCATCTGCCTTGGCATGCAGATGGCCGTCATCGAAAGCGCGCGCAACCTTGTGGGGTTGAAGAACGCCGGATCCGAAGAGTTTGACCACGAAGCCGGCGCCCGCCGCTTCACGCCCGTGGTCTATCACCTGAAGGAATGGGTGCAGGGCAACCATACCGTGCGCCGCAAGGCCAGCGACGACAAGGGCGGCACCATGCGCCTTGGCGCCTATACCGCGAACCTCAAGGACGGGTCAGCCGTCGCCCGCATCTATGGCACCCCGGTGATCGAGGAACGCCACCGCCACCGCTATGAGGTGGACATCCAGTATCGCGACCAGCTTGAAAAATGCGGCCTGATCTTTTCAGGCATGTCCCCCGACGGCCGCCTGCCCGAGATTGTCGAGGTCAAGGACCACCCGTGGTTCATCGGCGTCCAGTTCCACCCCGAACTGAAATCCAAACCCTTCGAACCCCATCCGCTGTTCGCGGATTTCGTGCGGGCGGCAGTGGATATGAGCCGGTTGGTGTAGTCGGGGTTCAACCCGGCTGCACCCAGCAATTGCGTGAACTCCCGCAACTGCTGGGAGGAAAGGCGTCAGCAAGCTTCAGATGAACCTGAGCATAGGCCTGTTGCGCTTTTGGCGACCCATTCGCACCAGCCCAGCAAGTGCACCAAGCATCAGTAAAGCGCTTGCCGGAAGCGGAACCGGCGACACTGTGAAGTTGTCCAAGACGACAGCACCGGTTCTATAATCGTAAATGCCGATGTTGAAATAAGAACCGTCGCTCAAAATCATTTCGCTTCGCCCGGCGATGCAAGCTTCCGAAAGCGCATTCGTCAGATTCAGGCTGAACACGCCAGAGTTGATGTTGGTCGGTTCACACATTACCTCCAGCGCATTAAACGTTCTTCGATAATACAAACCCAGTTCAACAATGTCGTGAAACGCCTCTGGCGCCACAAGCTCATGTTTTTGGTCTGGCGCTCCAAACGGCGTGAGCAGACTACCCCTCAGAACAGACCCATCAGCCTTGGTTGCGCTATATCCGACAACCCGTGCTCCAAGTCTGAAACCATCTCTGTTAATAATTTCACCACCAAAAACGCCAGATTCGAAGAAGGGATAATAGTTTCCCATCGGATCATCCACAAATGGACCAAACAAGTCATAACGAATTGCGTTTGGGAATCCGCCCGCAATCTCAAGATTGAAAACCGAAAACGGACGGCCGGATGCCGATATGATCGCACCGCTGAAGGAACTCATGCAGCCTTGCACGTCTTGGAGTTGGAGCGTTCCTGCAGAGTAAAACCTGCCATCCAGATTACATCCAGTACCGGCAGTGCCGCGGATCGTGTAACCAGCTTCTATTATGGTTGCGCTGGATTTATAGGGTTCGTCCGAGTCGATCCAAGCATCAACTAGGTTGTTAAAACCCAAGGTCGCTGCGCTCGCATTGCCGCCAAACAATGCCACGACGGTTGCCAAGATAAATTTCTTCAATTTCGCCTCCGAAAACTGAACTACTGCAGCGAAAATCTTGCTCCACCATACGCAAATCACCACTGTGACCCTGCATCGAACATGCTACCGTGATGGAACTAGCCCCACTGCAGTGAATAGGTTAGTACAGGCTCGGGCCAGTCTCTACCCCCCAAACCCATCTTGCCCCCTTTCGCCCGGCCTGCTACCCCCATCGGATGCTTTCCTACCAGCACCTTTACCACGCCGGGAATCTGGCCGATGTCCACAAGCATGCGCTTCTGGCCTTTGCGCTGGAGTATCTGACCGGCAAGGACAAGCCGCTCAGCTATATCGAAACCCATGCAGGGCGGGGGCTTTACGATCTTTCGGCGGCCGAGGCGCTGAAGACGCAAGAGGCGGCGCAGGGCATTGACAGGGTGGCGGGCTGGTTCGCCCCGGGTCACCCCTATGCCCGGGCGATTGCCGCCACCCGGGCGGAACGCGGGCCCCGGGCCTATCCCGGCAGCCCGCTGATCGCCGGGCATCTCTTGCGCGAGATGGATACGATCCACCTGTGCGAACTGCATCCGCAGGAACTGGCGGCGCTGACCTATGCCGTGGCCCCTTTCGGCGCCCATGTGCATGGCGAAGACGGGCTGAAGAAGGCCTTGTCGATCTGCCCGCCCACCCCGCGCCGGGGCATGCTGTTGATCGACCCCAGCTACGAGATCAAGTCGGATTACGAACTGCTGCCCCGCGTCATTGGCCAGATAGCGCGCAAATGGAACGTGGGCATCATCGCGCTGTGGTATCCGCTGCTGACCGGCAACCCGCACCTGCCGATGATCCGCGCCTTGAAAGCCGACCACCCGCAGGCTCTGGTGCATGAGGTGACTTTTCCCCCCGCCCGCGAGGGGCACCGGATGACGGGATCAGGCATGTTCGTGATCAACCCGCCCTACGGTCTGGCAGAAGAGGCAAGACGGCTGACGGCGCTGTTCAAGCAGCTTTAGCCCAGCATCCGCCCCGCCATTTCGGCCATGTCGCGGCTCAGGCCCGGTGTCGCAAGAATGCGGCGCAACTGGTCTTGCACCATGCCCTGACGATCCGCGTCGTAGCGCCGCCATGTCTCGAAGGCGGTCGACATGCGCGCCGCCGTCTGCGGGTTCACCGGGTCCAGCGTCAACAGCCAGTCGGCAACAAAGGCATAGCCCGCCCCATCGGCCCGGTGAAAGCCGGCATGATTGGCCGACATAGCCCCGATGACCGACCGGAAGCGATTGGGGTTCTTCCATGAAAACAGCGGATGCGCCGTGAGTTCCCGTGCCACCTCGACCGCCCGGTCGGGTGCCGCAAGTGCGATTTGCAGCATGAACCACTTGTCCATCACATTGGCATCGCCCTGCCAGCGGGCATGGAAGCGCGCCAGCGCCTCGGCCCCCGCGCCGATTTCCAACAGGCAGGAAAGCGCGCCTGTCTCTTCGGTCATATTATTGGCCGCAGCAAAGGCCGCCCGGGCCGCCGCCCCGCCATCGATACGGGAAAGAAGCCCCAGCGCCGCGATCTTCAGCGCCCGCCGCCCCGCCGCCCGGGCATCGGGGGTAAAGGGCCCCGGCTCTGCCAGCCCCGCAATCAGCCCCGGCAGCGCCCCGGCCAGCCGCTGCGCCAGGGCCTGCGCCATCTGCCGCCGGGCGGCGTGGATGCGCGCAG
>JALQTL010000476.1 GCA_023260935.1 Paracoccaceae bacterium | reverse complement strand
GTGTCCTGCTGGAAAAGAACGAACTGACAGCCGGCAGCACCAGGCATGCGGCGGGCAATGTGCCCACCTTTTCGTCCAGCTGGTCGATCATGAACATGCAGCGCTATTCGGCCCAGCTTTACCGGGGCCTTGGCGCGGCTGTGGATTACCCCATGAACTACCACGTCACCGGCTCTGTCCGGCTGGGCCACAGCAAGGAACGTCTGCTGGAATTCAAGCGCGTGGCGGGCATGGGCCGCTATCAGGGCATGGATCT
This sequence comes from Paracoccaceae bacterium, assembly GCA_023260935.1. Classification (GTDB taxonomy): domain Bacteria; phylum Pseudomonadota; class Alphaproteobacteria; order Rhodobacterales; family Rhodobacteraceae; genus Pseudotabrizicola. The sequence continues at coordinate 1,847 of JALQTL010000476.1, read as the reverse complement.
GGACATCCTTGGCCCGGACGAGGTGCAAAGCCGCTATCCCTTTCTTGAAACGCATGACCTGACCGGCGCGCTGTACGACCCGTATGACGGCGATATCGACCCCGCGCAGCTGACGCAGGCTCTGGCCAAGGGCGCGCGCGACATGGGGGCCCATATCGAACGGTTCTGCCCGGTCACGGCGGCGCGCTGGACAGGGACGGAATGGGTGCTGTCCACCCCCAAGGGAGAGATCCGGGCCGAATATGTGGTGAATGCGGGCGGCTACTATGCGGCCGAGGTGGGCCGCATGTTCGGCCGCCGCGTGCCGATGATGGTGATGAGCCACCAGTACCTCTTGTTCGATACCATCCCGGAACTGGAAAGCTGGACAAGGGAAGTCGGCCACAAGCTGCCGCTTCTGCGCGATGTCGACAGTTCATATTACTTGCGGCAGGAAAAGATGGGCTTCAACCTTGGCCCTTATGAAAACCCCTGCCGGGCGCATTGGGCCACGCCCGACGACCCGATGCCCGAGGATTTCAGCTTTCAGCTGTTCCCCGACGATCTGGAACGGATCGAATTCCAGATCACCGATGCCATGGCCCGGGTGCCGCTGCTGGCACAGGCCAACCTGCAAAAGGTCATCAATGGCCCCATCCCCTATACCCCCGATGGCAACCCGCTGATCGGTCCGATGCCGGGCGTGCCCAATGCCTTCGAGGCCTGCGTCTTCACCTTCGGCATCTGTCAGGCCGGCGGGGCGGGCAAGGTGCTGGCCGAATGGGTGACCGAAGGGGCCACCGAATGGGACATGTGGTCTTGTGACCCGCGCCGCTTTACCGGCTTCGAGGATCACGATTACTGCGTGCAGAAGGGCAAGGAGGTCTATGGCCACGAATATGCCATCCACTTCCCGCACCATGTCTGGCCAGAAGGGCGGATGAAGAAGACAAGCGCGGTGCATGGCCGCGTGGCCGCCCTTGGCGCGCAGTTCGGACCCTACAACGGCTGGGAACGCGCGCTGTGGTATGCGGCCGAAGGCGACGATACCTCTGAGGCCGCGCAGCGCACCTGGGACCGCGAGGGGCCATGGTTCCGCGCCGTCAAGGCGGAATGCGAGGCGGTGCGCGATGCCTGCGGCATTCTTGACCTGCCGGGCTTTTCGCGCTTCCGCGTGACAGGGGCCGGGGCGGCCGGCTGGCTGGCCCGCCAGATCACGGGCAAGGTGCCGGCCGTGGGGCGGCTGGGGCTGGCCTATTTCGCCGATGACAAGGGTCGTATCGTCACCGAGATGAGCGTGGCGCGGATGGGCGAGGATGATCTTCTTCTGATCACCGCCGCCACCGCGCAGGAACATGACAAGGCCTGGCTGAGGCAATCGCTGGACGCGGGCCTGACGCTGGAAGACCATACCGAAGGCTGGAGCACGCAGATCCTGACCGGGCCGAAGGCGCGCGAGGTGCTGGCAGGTGTCGTGACGGGGGCCGATCTTTCCCGCCCCTGGCTGACCTGGCAGATGGCAAGGATCGCGGGCGCCGAGGTCATGCTGCTGCGTGTCAGCTTTGCCGGCGAACTGGGCTGGGAAATCCATTCCCGCACCGCCGATACGCCTGCCGTCTGGGATGCGGTAATGGCCGCCGGCTCGCCGCTGGGGCTGCGCCCCTTTGGCATGTTCGCCCTGAACTCGCTTCGCATCGAAAAGGGCTATCGCGCCTGGAAGGGCGATCTGTCGACCGATTACACCGTGGTGCAGGGCGGGCTGGAACGCATTGTCGACTGGTCGAAGCCGGAATTCCGCGGGCGCGCGGCCCTGGCTGCGGAAAAGCAGGGTGGGGTGACGAAGCGCTTTGTCACCCTGCGGGTGGACG
>JALQTL010000227.1 GCA_023260935.1 Paracoccaceae bacterium | reverse complement strand
CATCGGCCGCCACCCCTTCCCCGGCCCCGGACTTGCCATCCGTTGCCCTGGCGAAATCACCCGCGAAAAGCTGGCAATCCTGCGCCGCGCCGATGCCGTCTATATCGACCAGATCCGCAAGCATGGCCTTTATGACGAGATCTGGCAGGCCTTTGCCGCCATCCTGCCGATGCGCACCGTGGGCGTGATGGGCGACGGGCGCACCTATGACTATGCGCTGGCGCTGCGGGCGGTTACCTCGGTCGACGGGATGACGGCGGATTACTATCCCTTTACCCATGATTTTCTGGGCGAAACCGCCACGCGCATCATCAACGAGGTGCAGGGGATCAACCGCGTCTTCTATGACTGCACGTCAAAGCCGCCGGGAACGATCGAACTGGAATAGGCCCGCGCCGCGAAGGGGCTTGCCAAGAGGGGGCGGGCATTGTCCAACTTGGGGCTTCAGGCTTCACAGGTGGAACATGCAGGCCGTCAGACTGGTTCGTGCCCACGACCTTCGGCTGAGCGCGGCAGAGCCCTGCCCTTGCGATCTGGCCCGGAGGGGCCGATGCCGTCATCGAATGCGCGGGCGTCGCCGAAACCGTTGAAGCCGTCCCTTCCCTTTGCGCGTCCGGCGGGCGTATCGTGGTGCTGGGCGTAGTGCCGAAGGGCCGGATGGTGCGTCTTGAACCTTTTGACCTTCTGTTCCGGGAAATCCAGCTTTTGCACAGCTTCATCAACCCCTTTACCCAAGGCCGGGCGGCCGCGATGATCACGGCCGGCACGCTTCGGCTGGCCCCCCTGATCTCGCGCCTGGTGTCGCTGGAAGAAGCGGTCCGCACGATCCGCAGCCCGGCGCCGGCCGGGGAAATCCGGGCCATCGTGGTGCCCGAATGATCCGGCTGAGGGGGCAGTTGCGCTGCATGACGACCGAAGAGGCAGATCTGGTCCGCGCCCACCGGGGCGACCATATCGCCCTGACCCGGGGCGAACCCGGGTGCCTCACCTTCGATATCACCGATACCGATGATCCGCTGACGTTCGAGGTGATGGAAAGTTTCCGCGACCGTACCGCCTTTGATGCCCATCAGGCCCGAACCCGGCAAACCCCGTGGTTCATGGCGACGCGCCACATCCTGCGCGATTTCGTGGTGGAGGAACTGCGCGACTGACCGCCCCGCCCGTGCCGGTGGGCCGCTGAATGACCCGGCAGTCTTGCGGGCGGATCGCGGGCGGTCTGGACAAGTCCCGCATGTCCCGCCACAGATCATCCATGGTCATGCCTGACATCCCCACCGAAGACACCCGGGCCGCCGACACGCCCGCCGAAGGTCCGCTGGCCGCGGCGTTGTGGATGATCGGGTCGATCGCATCCTTCACGGCGATGGCGGTGGCGACGCGCCAGATTAAGGGTCTGCATGACACTTTCGAGATCATGGCGGCGCGGTCGCTGATCGGTCTGGTGCTGGTGGTTGCCGTCTCGGCCGCGCTTGGCCGCCTGCCCGAGGTTCGAACGGCCCGGATCGGCGGCCACCTTTTGCGCAACATCATCCACTTCACCGGGCAGAACCTGTGGCTGCTGGCGCTGATGATGATACCGCTGGCACAGGTCTTTGCGCTGGAATTCACCTCTCCCATCTGGATCATCCTTCTGTCGCCGTTTTTCCTTGCCGAACGGATCACCGCGCCGCGGGTGCTGGCGGCGGGCCTTGGGTTCGTGGGCATTCTTGTGGTGGCGCGCCCGGATATGGGGGCGCTGAACCTTGGGGTGCTGGCGGCCGCCGCCTCGGCGCTGTGCTTTGCGCTGACGAACATCACCACAAAGGTGCTGGCCCGGGGCGAGACGCTGATTGCCATCCTGTTCTGGCTGACCCTGATGCAGTTCGTGATGGGGGCGGTCATGGCGGGGTGGGATGGGCAGGTGGCCTGGCCCACGATGCAAAGCGCGCCATGGCTGGTGCTGATCGGCGGGGCGGGCGTGCTGGCGCACCTGTGCCTGACCAGCGCGCTGCGCCTTGCCCCGGCCTCTTTCGTGATGCCGATCGATTTCGCCCGCCTGCCGCTGATCGCCGTCATCGGCGCCTTGTTCTATGACGAACCGATGGATGTCATGATCTTTCTGGGCGCGGGCCTGATCTTTGCGGGCAATCTGATCAACATCCGGTCCGAGGCGCGGCGGCGGCGGGCCTGATTACAACAGTTTTGGCGATCACGAATCGATGACGCGGCGTCACGAATTGACCGACATTCTGGCACGCCATAGCGTCTGGGCAGGGAAATCCTTTCAGGGACGAGGAAGATGAAGAAAACGTTGTGTGCGGTCAGCGTGATGACCATGGCCGCGGGCGCGGCGCAGGCCGGGGGGATAGACCGTTCCGGTCAGGGGCTTGGCGCGCTGTTCGAGACGGGCCGGTATATGGAGCTTACCTTTGGCGCGGTGAACCCGACGGTCAGTGGCAATGATGTGGCCGTGTTCGGGGGGGGGGCCACCGGCAATGTCAGCCAGAAATTCAATCAGCTTGCGCTGACCTACAAGTATGACATCAACGATGACTGGTCCTTTGCGCTGGTGATCGACCAGCCCTTCGGGGCCGATGTTTCCTATGATGCCACCTCGGTCGCTCTGGGCGGCACCAAGGCTACGGCAAGTTCCACGGCTGTCACTGGCCTTCTGCGCTACAAGCTGAACAACGGCTTCAGCGTTTACGGTGGCTTGCGCGCCCAGCAGGCAAAGGCCCGCATCGATTTGCGCGGCGCGGCCTATCGCAGCCCGCTTACCCCTACCGTCCCGGGGTCAGGCTTTGACGGCTATTCGGTGGCGCTGAGTTCCGATGTTTCCCCGGGATTCGTGCTGGGTGTGGCCTATGAAAAGCCTGAAATCGCACTGCGTGTGGCGCTGACCTACAATTCGGAAGTGAAACACGAATTCGATACGGTCGAAACCGTGGGCGGTGGCGCTGTGGTGGTGGGCACTTCACCAACCACGGTCAGAACGCCGCAATCCGTGAACCTTGATTTCCAGACGGGTGTGGCCAAGAACACGCTGGTGTTCGGCCAGATCCGCTGGGCAGACTGGTCAACCTTCCGGCTGGACCCGGCCTTTTTCACCCCGGCCGCGGGTGGGGGCCTGATCGATCTGGAGGACTGGGTCACCTACACCATCGGTGTCGGCCGCAAGTTCAACGACAACTGGTCGGGGTCGTTCTCGATCCAGTATGAAGATGCGGCAGATCCGCTGGTTTCCCCGCTGGCCCCAACCAATGGGCGCATTGGCGCCACGCTGGCGGCCGTCTATACGCGCGACAACATGAAGGTGACGGCGGGCGTCAACTACACCAAGCTGGGCAACGCCAGCCCGGAAACCGGCACCCCCGATGTGGCCCGCGCCCGCATGGAAGGCAGCCATGCCGTCAGCCTTGGCCTGCGGGTGGGCTTCCGCTTCTGATCCGTCACAGCGCGACCCTTTGGAATACCCCGCCCCCCGTGGCGGGGTTTTTCATTGAAGCGCCCTCCGCGCCCGGATAACAGACAGGGCAAGGGCGGAAGGGGCATCTGGCAATGATTTACGCAACCGGGGCAGAGTATCTGGCGGCCAGCCGAAAGCGCGTGCTGATGTTCGGCATGTCGGGCTTGGGCAAGACCTATCTTTCCAACCTTCTGCGCGATGCCGCCCCGAAGGATGGCGGGGGCTGGTTCCACTATTCCGTCGATTACCGCATCGGTACCCGCTACATGGGGGAATTCATCGCCGACAATTTCAAGCGCGAGGCGATGAAAGTGCCGCTCTTGCGCGAGCTTCTGATGACAGACAGCGTCTTCATCGCGTCCAACATCACGTTTGACAACCTTGCGCCGCTGTCCACCTATCTGGGCAAGCCCGGCGATCCGGCCAAGGGCGGGCTGCCCTTTGCCGAATACATGCAGCGCCAGGATCAGCACCGGAAGGCCGAGATCGCGGCAATGCTGGACACGGCCCATTTCATGACGCGGGCCGAAGACATCTATGGCTATCGAAACTTCATCTGCGATACCTCGGGCTCGATCTGCGAGGTGGTGGACCCCGCCGATCCGGCCGACCCGGTGTTGCAGCAGTTGACGGATACGGTGCTGATGGTCTGGATCAAGGGGTCCGATGCGCATACGCAGGAACTGGTCCGCCGCTTCGACAAGGCCCCGAAGCCAATGTATTATCAGCCCGCGTTCCTTCATGCGATGTGGCAGGAATATCAGGCAAGCCACGGCACGACCGAAGAAACCTGCGATCCAGATCATTTTGTACGCTGGACCTATGCCCGCGCGCTTGCCCACCGTCAGCCGCGCTATGCCGCCATGGCCGAACGCGGCGTGACCGTCACGGCCGAAGCGGTGGCCGCGGTGAAGTCTCCGGCAGATTTCGATGCCCTGATAGCCGGGGCGATCGACGCGAAAGCCGCACGGACCTAACCGCAGGCGGCCGCAATCGCCGCCCCCGCCCCCGTCAGCCCCGCTTCGAACAGCGTGCCACCGGCGGCATTTCGCAGCGCCATTGCACGGCCCGACCGTAACGCCGCAATCTCGGGCGCATCGGCCGGAAGGGCCGCATAATATCCGCCGGCATGGGGCACGAAGGTGCGGGCAAAGGCCTGACCGTCCACCTGAAGCGTCAGGGTGGCTTCGGGCCCTTCGGGGCCGAACAGCGCCAGATTGCGCCGCCCGTCAGGGCCGCAGATCAGATAGAAGGCCGCGCCCGTTCGCGGATCGCTGATCCCGGCCAGATTGCCTTGCCCGTCCCCCGTGCCCGAGGCGAACCACGCCCCTGAAGGCACGGCCTGCACCGCGGGCGCGGCTGCGGGCCCTTCCGAACAGAAGGCGCTGACGCATTGTTCGTATTCGCGGCTCTCCGCCCCCGGAGAATTGGCAAGGCAGCGCCAGATGCAGCGCTGCAATTCCCATTCCGGGCCATCGTCGGATTGCGCCGCACCAGACAGCGGCACCAGCGCGGCCATCATCGCAAGCCATGCGATCCGTTTCATGCTTGTTCCCCCGCTTTGGCCCCTGCGGGAAAAGCCTAGCCGTCTTGCCGCGCCCCGACCAGTCGCATAAGTAGAAAGGCCAAGTCAGAAAGGACGCTTTCGCATGCCCATCACCCTGCCAGAGACCCTGCCCGCCTTTGACGTTCTGCGGAACGAGGGCGTCATGGTCATGTCGCCGGAACGGGCGGCCCGGCAGGATATTCGCCCGCTGCGCATCGGCTTGCTGAATCTGATGCCGAAGAAGATCCAGACCGAAAACCAGTTCGCCCGTCTGATCGGTGCCACGCCCTTGCAGATCGACCTGCATCTGATCCGGATGACCGAACACCAGACCCGCAACACCGCCGCCGCCCATATGGAGGCCTTTTATCGCCCCTTCGCAGAGGTCGAGGCTGCGGGCGAAAAGTTTGACGGGCTGATCATCACCGGCGCCCCGATCGAACACCTGCCTTTCGAGGAGGTGACCTATTGGGACGAATTGCGCCGGGTGATGGACTGGACCCAAACCCATGTCCAATCTACCTTTGGCGTCTGCTGGGGCGGGATGGCGATGATCTATCATTTCCACGGTGTGCAGAAACACATGCTGCCGGCCAAGGCCTTCGGCTGCTTCCGCCACCGCAACCTGACCCCCACGTCGCCCTTCCTGCGGGGCTTTTCGGATGATTTCGTCATCCCCGTCAGCCGCTGGACCGAAATGAAACAGGCCGAGATCGATGCCGCCCCGGGCCTTCAGACGCTTCTGGGGTCTGATGAGGTCGGCCCCTGCCTTGTGGCCGATGCCGGGCACCGCGCGCTCTATATCTTCAACCACTTCGAATATGACAGCGATACGCTGAAGCAGGAATACGACCGCGATGTTGCCAATGGCACCCCGATCAATGTGCCAAGGAATTACTACCCGGATGACAACCCCGCCCTGCCGCCGCTGAACCGCTGGCGCAGCCATGCCCATCTTCTGTATGGCAACTGGATCAACGAGATCTACCAGTCGACGCCCTACGAGATTCAGGACATTGGCCGTTAGCCTCGCCATTGCGGCGATTGGGCTGACGGCCGCCGCCACAGCCATGCGCCTCAGGGCACGAGAGGCGGCGGCAATGGCGGCGCATCCGCCCATCGGCCGGATGATCGGCGCGCCGGGGGATCAGGTGCATGTTCTGGTGCGGGGCAGCGGTCCCGATCTGGTGCTGATCCATGGCGCCAGCGGCAACCTGCGCGACTTCACCTTCGGCCTTGTTGACAATCTGGCCCACCACTACCGCGTGATCGCGCTGGACCGGCCGGGGCTGGGGCATTCCGATCCCCTTCCCGGGCAGGATCATTCGGCCGCCGGGCAAGCCCGCCGGCTGCGCGCGGCGCTGGCCGGGCTTGGGGTTGTGCGGCCCATTGTGCTGGGGCAAAGCTATGGCGGGGCGGTGGCGCTGGCCTGGGCCTTGCAGGAACGCCCTTCCGCCCTTGTCCTGCTCGCGGCTGCGTCGATGCCCTGGCCGGGCAGCCTTGATCCCTGGTATCGGCTGACGGCCAACCCGCTGGGCCGGGCGACGCTCGTGCCGCTTGCCTCGGCCTTCGTGCCCGAATCCTATGTGCGCCGCATGGTCGAGGCGGTCTTTGCCCCGCAACCCGCGCCGCCGGGCTACGCCGATCATCTGGGCCTCGATCTGACGTTGCGCCAGCGTGCGCTGGCAACCAATGTTGCCCAGATCAACAGCCTTCGCCCCGAGGTGGTGCAGATGGCATCCGCCTATCCGACGCTGAACCTGCCGGTGGAACTGGTCCACGGCGACGCCGATGCGATCGTGCCGCTGGCCATCCATTCGGGGCCCTTGGCAGGGCTTCTGCCCGATGCCCGGCTGACGGTTCTGCCGGGGGTTGGTCACATGCCCCATCACAGCCACCGCGCCGAGGTGATCGCCGCCATCGACCGCGCCGCCACCCGCGCCGGATTGCGCTGATCCGGGCAATCGCCATACTGGCCGCAACCCAAAGGGCCAGAACAACGGGGGAAAGACCACGCGATGAACCTGCCATTCGACGGTGCCATCAGCCGCTATTTCAGGAAGGATGCCCCGCGCGCGGTGCGCGAGGCGATCGAGCAGGCCGACAAGGACGGCATCCTGACCCGGTCCTATCCCTACCGTGAAGAAATGAAGCGCAAGGACTATGAAGACCGGCTGGAAGCCCTTCAGATCCAGCTGGTCAAGATGCAGTCGGATCTGAAGGCCAGCGGCAAGCGTCTTGTCGTGGTCTTCGAGGGGCGCGATGCTGCGGGCAAGGGCGGCACCATCGGCGCGGTGCGCATGAACCTGAACCCAAGGGTCTGCACCGTGGTCGCCCTGTCCAAACCTTCGGACCGCGAAGCATCGCAGTGGTATTTCCAGCGCTATGTCGACTGGTTGCCTGCCGCGGGTGAAATCGCGCTTTTCGATCGCAGCTGGTATAACCGCGCCATGATCGAACATGTCTTCGGCTTCTGCACCCCCGACCAGCGCGAGCATTTCTTCCGCCAGCTGCCGGATTTTGAGCGGATGATCGTGGATGAAGGTATCATCTTCCGCAAGATCTGGCTGGAAGTCGGCCGTGCCGAGCAGTTGAAGCGTTTTCTGGACCGCGAACAGGATCCGCTGAAACAGTGGAAGCTTTCGCCCATCGATATCGACGGCCTTGGCAAATGGGATGAATATTGCGCCGCCATCGACGAAACGATGGAGCGCAGCCATTTCGACGTCGCTCCCTGGACGGTGATCCTGTCGGATGACAAGCGCCGCGCCCGGATTGCCGCGATCCAGACCATCCTTTCCGCGATGGATTACAAGGGCCGTGACATGGATGTCATCGGCACGCCCGATCCCGCCATCTGCGGCGGGCCGGCCCTTCGGCTGGGGCAACCGTGAAACGCGGCTATCACCATGGAAACCTGCGGCAGGCACTGGTCGAGGCAGCCCTTGCCCTGATCGCCGACAAGGGGCCGACGGGCTTCACCCTGTCCGAAGCCGCCAAGGCCGCCGATGTGACCCCGGCGGCAGTCTATCGCCATTTCGCCGGGCGCGATGACCTGATCGCTGAAGTTGCCCGACAGGGTTTTGATATCTTCGGGGCGCTGATGGAATATGCCTATGCCGACGGGCAGCCTTCGGCCCTTGCCGCTTTCGAGGCGACGGGTCGGGCCTACCTGGCCTTCGCCCGAAAATATCCCGGTCACTACATGGCAATGTTCGAAAGCGGGCTGGCCCCCGCCAACCACCCGGAGCTGGCCCAGGTTTCGGCGCGCGCGCGCGGCGTGCTGGAAAGGGCGGCGCAGCAATTGTCAGAGCACCTGCCCGCGGATCGCCGCCCCCCCGCCACCATGTTCTCGTCCCATATCTGGGCGATGAGTCACGGGGTTGTCGAACTCTTCATGCGTGGCAATGGGGCGCCTTCACCCTTTCCACCCGAAGACCTGCTGGAAGCCGGGATCGGCATCTATCTGCGCGGCCTCGGGCTGATCCCTGCCGACAGTTAGGGGGCGCTGCCCCCTCGGGGCCTTGCGGCCCCTCACCCCCGGAGTATTTCCAAAAGGTGCAAGGGCGGTGTTGCACCTTTCCAAAATACTCCCGCCGGAGGCAGCAACGGTGGGATCCGGGTGCCCGGGGTCTTAGCGGAAAAGCACCAGAGCCGAGGGGCTCCAGGCGACATCGACCTTGCTCCCCACCTCGAGGATCGGGCGGCCGGGGACGTTGCGCATCGACAGCCGGACCTCGACATCCGTGCCGCCCAGATAGACGTCGTAATAGGTCATGTCGCCGAAATAGATCACCTCGTCCACAAGCCCTTCCACCGTCCGTTCGGCCGTGGTCTGGCCGGGGTAGAGCAGCGTCAGCGTTTCGGGGCGCAGGCCGACCATCGCGGTATCGCCATTGCCCGGGGGGCACTGATCGGGCGACAGGGCCACGCGGCCCAGCCCCTTGGCATCGACCTCGATCTGCCCGCCGCTTTCCGACAACACCTGGCAGGGGATGAAGTTCATGGTGCCGATGAAATCGGCCACCTTCTTCGAATTCGGCCGGCGATAGAGCGTTTCCGGGTCGGCAAGCTGGGCGATCTCGCCTTCGAACATCACGGCGATCCGGTCCGACATGACCAGCGCCTCTTCCTGATCATGGGTGACCAGCACGAAGGTGATGCCGACCTGTCGTTGCAACTTGATCAGCTCGACCTGCATCTGCTCGCGCATCTTCTTGTCCAGCGCGGAAAGCGGTTCGTCCAGCAGCAGCACCTTCGGCTTCAGGATGAGCGCGCGGGCAAGGGCGACGCGCTGGCGTTGCCCGCCCGAAAGGGCATGGGCGGCGCGCTTTCCAAAGCCTTTCAGCCCCACCATTTCCAGCGCCTCGGCCACGGCTGCGGCTTTTTCGGTCTTTGAGCGCGGATCACGGCGCAGGCCGAAGCCCACGTTTTCTTCCACGCTCAGATGCGGGAAGATGGCATAGGACTGGAACACCATGTTCGTCGGGCGCTTGTTGGCCGGCACATCGGCCATGTCCTTGCCATCCAGCAGCACCGCGCCTTTGTCGATGCCTTCGAACCCTGCGATGGTGCGCAGAAGCGTGGTCTTGCCACAGCCCGACGGACCAAGGAGCGAAAAGAACTCGCCCGCCCGGATGCTGGCCGAGATGCCGCGCAGGGCGTGATAGTCGCCATAGTATTTATGGACATCCCGGAATTCGATCATGGTTTTGGCGTCGCTCACAAGAAGCCTCCGGTGTCCTTGCCGCCGGTCTTTGCGATGCCGCGACGGCGGAAATATTCTGCAACGGTCAGCAGGCAGATCGACACCAGAACAAGGATGGTGCCAAGCGCCAGCATGGCGGGAACGCGGGCGGGAAAGCGGAACTGGCTGTAGATATAGGCAGACAGCACCGTATCCGCGCCCGCAAGGAAGTAGGCGATGATGAATTCATCAAGGCTGATGGTGAAGCAGATCAGCAGCGACGAGATGATGCCGGGCATCACCAGGGGCAGGATGATCAGGCGGAACGTGGACACCGGCGTTTCGCCCAGATCATAGGCCGCCTCTTCCAGCGACCTGTCCAGCGACTGAAAGGCCGAGGTGAGGATCGCCACGGCAAAGGGCGTGCAGATCAGCACATGGCCAAGGATCACCGTAAAGATCGACAGCGGCACACCGACGGCCAGCAGCACCACCAGAAGCGACATGGCCACGATCATTTCGGGCAGGACCAGTGGCAGCATGATCAGCCCCATGGCCGCCCCCTTGCCGGGAAAGCGGTAGCGCTGCGAGGCGCGGGCGGCAAAGATCCCGAAGGTTGTGGCAAGGATCGAGGCAGAGGCGGCGATGGTCAGCGAGTTCTTCAGCGCGATCCAGACCTGCGCATCCGACCACATCTCGGAAAACCAGTTCGTGGTAAAACCCGACAGCGGGAAGGCGATGATCTTGGAATCGTTGAAGGCAAAGACGGGCAACAGCAGGATCGGGGCGTAAAGAAACACCAGATAACCGATGGCATAGGCGCGAAGCGAACGTCCCTGTTTCATTTTTGCGGCCCCAGGAACCGGCGGTTCAAAAGCACGAAGCCGACCGCCACGATGCCCACGATCAGCATGGCGCTGACCGCGATGGCCGACCCCAGCGCCTTGTTGTTCACCTTCAGCATCTGCACTTCCATCATGTTGGCGATCATCGGCAGCTTGCCCCCGCCGATCAGGTCCGGCGTGACGTAGTCCCCGATGGTGGGGATGAAGACGATCAGCACCGCCGCGATCACCCCCGGCATCGACAGGGGCAGCGTCACCCGCCAGAACGTGCGCAGCTTCGATTCCCCCAGATCTTGCCCCGCCTCCAGCAGGCTGCGGTCAATCTTTTCAAGGCTGACAAAGATTGGCAGGATGGCAAAGGGCGCATAGGCATGGGCCAGCGTGACGATCAGCGCCCCGACGTTGTAGTTGATCCACTGCAAGGGCTCGTCGATGATGCCCACGCTCATCAGGCCGGAATTGATCACGCCGTTATAGCCAAGGATCACTTTCCACAAGAACACGCGGATCAGATAGCTGGTCCAGAACGGGATGGTGATCAGGAACAGCCAGAGCGATTTCTTCGAGGGCTCGACATGCATGCTGACGAAATAGGCGATGGGATAGGCGATCAGCACTGTCACCAGCGTCACGCCAAGGGCCACCGTCAGCGACCGCAGCATGATTGCGCGGTAGACCGGGCCGGTCCATACCTCGATGTAATTGCCAAGGGTGAAGTCCCAGCTCACCTGCCCCCGGGCGCTGGTCAGGACCGAATACAGAAGAACCGTCGCCAGCGGTGCCGCCAGAAGCAGGACGGCATAAAGCAGCGTCGGGCTGACCATGGCCAGACCGGATCGGGCTTCCCTGCGCAGACCAGGGTCTTGCATGCGCGCCATTATTCCCCCTGTCGAACGGTATCTTCCGTCGTTTGATCAAAAATAGGCACAAGCCGGGTGCAGTGGCAAGCACAAGGCGCGCTGCCGCGCAAAAAAGCCGGGCGGCTGCCCGGCCTTGCTGTCATTTCAGGCAGGCCACAAGCTGTCAGCAGCCCACGCGTTCGATGGCGATGGCACGCTTTTTCAGCTCTTCATACAGTGACGGCACCACCCGCGTGGCCCCCACCGCCGCGCGAAGCGCATCCGACAGGCGGCCTTCATCCATCCGGTCGCTGGCCACACGCCAGACCATCCGGCGGGCCACGCCATCGTCATAGATGATTTCGGTCAGGCCTGCACGTTTGCGCCAGCCCAGAAAATCTGCCCCGCCGTTGGGGGCATGAAAAGATGCCTGTTGTCCCATTCGGGATTCCTTTTTTGTCGCGCGTTCACGCGCCTGCTCATTATGGGCCGAAGGTGCTTGGGCCGCGCGCTTTGGTCAAGCGGGCCTGCCGCCCTGCGTCATCAATTCCGCGTAGCTGAGTCCGCGCGGCCACAGGTGCTGCCCCGCCCCATGCCGGCCCCTGCCCCCCCCGCCTTGGATCAGACGGCCAGATCGCCGGGCGGGTCGGCCAGCAACCTCGCCACAGTCTCCAGCGCCCCCCGAAAGGCCGGCGCGGGCACATTGCCGCTGAACGCGATGCGCACGGCATTGGGTGCGCGGCCATGGACCAGCGCATATTCATCTGCCGACCGGATCATCACCCCCGCCCCTTCCGCGCGGGCAACAAAGGTTGAGGACCGCCACCCCGAAGGCAGGCGCAGAAAGGCAAAGCGCAGCCCGGGCTGCCAGGCCAGATCAAAGGCGCCCAGCGTGTTCACGGCCATCTGGATGCGTTCTTCCAGATCGGCATAGACCTTGTCGCGCAGGCGCGCGGCCTCGCCGCTGTCAAAGAGTTGCATCACCAGCGCCTCGATCGGGCGGGCAAGGGCGAAAAAGGCGTGCTGCGCCGTCAGCCGCCCGGTCTGCCCCATGCCGGTTGGCGCCACGATATAGCCAAAGCGCAGGCCGGCCGAAACGGTTTTGGAGAGGCTGCCCACATACCATGTGCGTTCCGGCGCCAAGGCGCGGATCGCCGGCCAGTTCGAAAGGGAAAGCGAATAGCAGTCATCCTCGATAATCTGAAGATCATGGCGGCGGGCAATCTGGGCGATGGCCGCGCGTCTTTCGGGGGACATGCGGCCGGTGGTGGGGTTCTGCGCCTCGGGCGTCAGGCACAGCACGCGCGCGCCGTGGCGCCGGCAGGCCGCCTCCAGCGCTTCGGGGGTGATCCCTTCGTCATCCATTTCCACCGCCACCACCTCGGCCCGGGCAAGGCGGGCGGCGTGGCGGAAACCGGGATAGGCGAGTTCCTCTGTCAGCACGACCGGGCGGTCACCGCGCAGGCAGCATTGCAGGATCAGGTTGATCGCGTTCTGCCCGCCATGGGTCAGCACGATGTCATCGGGGCCGATGGCGCCCAGAACCCGGTCCGATACCCAGGCGCAGACGGCTGCGCGCAGGGGGGCTTCGGCCCTTTGGCTGGGGTAATCCACCCAGTCATTGCCGGGGTCTTCGGAAATGTCTCGCAAGGCGCGCACGATGGCGGCGTTCTGGCCGATATCGGGCAGAATGGGCGCGCGCAGATCGACGCGGCCCTGATCCAGCAGCGGATCGCGCTCGATGAAAAGGGCCTGGGTCGGGCCCAGGCGGGGGCTTGAGCTGGCGACAAAGGTGCCCCGGCCCACGGTCGCGGCCAGCATGCCTTCCTGCGTTGCAAGGCTGTAGGCGCGGGCCACGGTGCCGGGCGTTACCTTCAGCTGCCATGCCAGATCGCGTACCGTGGGCAGCTGCGCGCCTTCGGCAAGCTCTCCCGTCCGTATCGCCTCGCGCAGGGCGCGCATCAGGGCAAGATATTTCGGCCCCTCGGCCGCGGACAGATCAGGGCACCACTTTATTGTATCAGCCACAATGTTCCTCTGGCGACTCATCCCGGGGGTTTTGTATCAATATACTACTGCATACTTTGCAATTGTATCAATACAAGGAAAAGTCGAAATGTCTCCCGCTGAAACGCTGGTCCTGCGCCCCGCTGCCCTGCCCCCGCTGTCGCGGATGGTGCTGGGCGTGGCCGTTCTGGTGATGACATGGGAAACCCGACGCCGCACCCGCCAGCACCTGCGGGCCCTTGATGCGCATATGCTGAAGGATATCGGGATCGACCCTGTGTCCGCGATGGGAGAGGCCGTCCGCCCGTTCTGGCGCCACTGATCGCCCGGCCCTGTTCCCGCTTTTGCCCCCTGAGACGACTTCCCCTGACTGGGCCGGTTCATCCGGCCCTCTTTTTTGCCGTTGCGTCCGGTGATGGTTTCGGGGGCTGACCGTTCCGTCGTGACGGCTGCACCAGTCAGGCGCCAAATGAAAAAGGCCCGCCATGGGGGCGGGCCTTCTCGTCGAAAGAATGCGAAGATCAGCGCTTCGAGAACTGGAAGGACCGGCGGGCCTTGGCCTTGCCATACTTCTTGCGTTCCACCACGCGACTGTCGCGGGTAAGGAAACCAGCCGCCTTCAGCGCCGGACGCAGCGACGGTTCGAACAGCTGAAGCGCTTTCGAGATGCCGTGCTTGACAGCACCGGCCTGCCCCGAAAGACCGCCACCGGTGACAGTGGCCATCACGTCGAACTGGCCTTCCACATTGGCAACCGAAAACGGCTGCTTCAGGATCATTTGCAGCACCGGGCGGGCGAAATAGGCCGCCATTTCCTTGCCGTTCACGGTGACCTTGCCGGTGCCGGGCTTGACCCAGACGCGGGCAACCGCATCCTTGCGCTTGCCGGTGGCATAGGCGCGGCCAAGGGCATCACGCACCGGGGTGCGCGGCGCGGCTGCCGGGGCGGCAGCGCTTTCGGACCCGGAAACGGCCGATTTCAGATCGTCGAGGGATTTGATGTCAGCCATGATCACGCGCTCCGGGTGTTCTTGGGATTCAGCGCCTTCACGTCCAGGACGGTGGGCTGTTGGGCTTCGTGCGGATGCTCGGCGCCGGCATAGACGCGCAGGTTGGTCATCTGCTGACGGCCCAGACGATTGCGGGTGATCATGCGTTCGACAGCCTTGATCACCACACGCTCGGGGTGGGCGCCTTCCAGCACCTGCCGCGCGGTGCGCTGCTTGATCCCGCCGGGGTGGCCGGTGTGCCAGTAATAGACCTTGTCATCGCGCTTGCTGCCGGTCATCTGCACCTTGTCGGCATTGATGACGATGACATTGTCACCCATGTCCATGTGGGGGGTGAAAGACGGCTTGTGCTTGCCACGCAGGCGCATGGCAACGATCGAGGCAAGGCGGCCCAGAACAACGCCCTCGGCGTCGATCACGATCCACTTCTTGTCGATGTCTGCCGGGGTAGCAGAGAAGGTTTTCATAGCGGGGTTACCCTTGGTTGGTTCGCGACAGCGCAAACGCGCCATCTGAATGATGGGCGGGTTATACCCGGTGTTTCGGCGCAGTCAAGCAAGGCGTTTCAGTAAAAACCATTCAAAAACAATGGCTTGAAAAATAGGTATTATAATACCCCAATGATTTTCGCTCATTTCCCGCCAGCGCGGCGGTTTTCACGCCACATAATCACCGCCCCTGCCCCAACAATCAAGAAAACACCTGGAAACAGCGTATCCAGCGGCGCCTCGCCAAAAAACAGCCAGCCCACGCCAAAGGCCGTAAGTATGCCAAAATACCCAAAAGGCGCCAGCAACGACGGCGGCCCCATGCGATAGGCCAGCATGATAAACAACACCCCAGTGCCCCCCACCAGCGACATGGCCAAAATCAGCCCGGCATCCGCCCAGCTGGCAATCGGGGTGAATTGGGTGGTGAAGGCGGCCATCAAAAACGCCCCGGCCGCCGCAGCCACGCTGGAATAAAGGTAAAGCAACCCGTTTGACACATCAGTGCCAAACATCCGCACTGTCACCATAGACACGGCATAGCACAGCGCCGCCCCCACCGGGAACAGCGCATAAAGCGAAAACGCATCGCTGCCCGGCTGGATGATCCATATTGCGCCGGCAAAGCCCAAAAACAGCGCAAATATGCGCCAGGGGCCCACCCGTTCGCCCAGCAGCAGCACAGATAACAGCACCACAAACAGCGCATTTGTCTGCCCCAGGGCCGAAACGGTGGCCAGCTCAAGATAGCCGATGCCCGAGTAAAACAAAAACTGCGCCATCGCCACAACGACGCCCCGAAACAAGGCCAAACGCCAGCGCGTGATACGCAAAACCGTGCCTCGCAAACGCAGCTCGCGGGTATAAATCATCAGCGCCAGGCTGGGCAGCACCCCCACAACATTGCGATAGGCAGACAGCTCTTGCACCGAATAGCGCGCCAACAACAGCCGCACCAAAACGCTCATCGCATCAAAGCACAAAATCGCCAGCATCAAAAACAGCACCGCCTTTAAGGCCTGCCCATTTTGCTGGCGCCCGCTCATTCAGCTGACTTTTCGGGCGGAATGGCATAGGTCATGCTGGCACGCGCCACGGGCGCCTCTTGGCCCACGGAATAAAGCAGCGCATCGCCCACCGCCAAACTGCGCCCCAGCTTTAGCAGCCGGGTTTTGGCCACCAAATCGGTATTTGCGGCGGGTTTGCGCATGAAATCAAAGCTGGCATTGGTGGTCACCGCCAGCGCGCGGGGGCCAATCATGCCCAAAATCGCCAGATAGATGGCGCAATCTGCCAGGGTAAACATCGATGGGCCAGATACCGTGCCGCCCGGGCGCAGATGGCGATGATCGACTTTCAAGCGCAGGTCAATTTCCATCGGGGCCAGGCGATCGATGGCGAATTGATCAGCCACTTGGGGAAACTCACGGTCGATAAACTCGGCCAGCTCGTCGATTGTCATGCGCAGTTGCATCTTGTCCTTCCTCCCGTCGTCCCCCTAGGGTTGGACTGAAACGGAACGGAGGACAAGATGGCACTGTTGGAACGTCACGACACAGGCGCTGTGGCC
>JALQTL010000159.1 GCA_023260935.1 Paracoccaceae bacterium | reverse complement strand
GGAAGAACACGCACTCCTTGAGCAGGCGCAGCAGCAACGTGCCGCTTTGCAGGAGCGTATGGGCGCTTGTGAACAGCTGGAACATGCGCTGGCGCAATTGCGGGATTCCAGTGCTCTGCAAAATGAAGATGTCCCTGCGATTTTCCAGAGCAGTTTTTGCCTGCGCTTGTACATGATTTCACGGTATCCCCCTCCTTGACCAGCCATTTCGCCAGAGTGCCTTCCTCCATCGTCGGAGAAAGCGCGGGCATAAGAACTTGCGTAGCCATGTGTTTCCCCTCCCTTACGCCCAGATATCCGTCCAGAGTTCCTCCAGCGGAGGCTCCGGGCTGTCTTTCGAGAATTCGGCCGCTTCGTTCACGATGGCCTTGATGTCCTTGTCGATGGCCTTCAGATCCTCTTCCGAAGCATGACCACCGGTCAGCAGCAGGTCGCGCACATGTTCGATCGCGTCCTTTTCGCTGCGCATCTTTTCCACCTCTTCGCGGGTCCGGTATTTCGCCGGGTCCGACATCGAATGGCCGCGATAGCGATAGGTCATCATTTCAAGAATATAGGGGCCCTTGCCCGCCCGGCAGTGCGCCACGGCCTTTTCGCCCGCGGCCTTCACCGCCAGCACATCCATGCCGTCCACCTGTTCGCCAGGGATGCCGTAAGCCACGCCCCGTTCGTAAAGCGTGGTCGATTTCGTCGACCGCTTCACGCTGGTGCCCATGGCATACTGGTTGTTCTCGATCACGAAAACCACCGGCAGATCCCAAAGCTCTGCCATGTTGTAGGTTTCATAGACCTGGCCCTGGTTCGCGGCGCCGTCGCCGAAATAGGTGAAGGTCACATTGTCATTGCCCAGATACTTGTCGGCAAAGGCAAGCCCCGCGCCCAGCGGTACCTGCGCACCCACGATCCCATGGCCGCCGTAGAAATGGCGTTCCTTGGAAAACATGTGCATGCTTCCACCCTTGCCTTTGGAATAGCCGCCGATCCGCCCGGTAAGTTCGGCCATCACGCCCTTGGCATCCATTCCGCAGGCCAGCATGTGCCCATGGTCACGGTAGCTGGTCACCCGTTTGTCGCCTTCCTTGGCCGCGGCCTCAAGCCCGACGACCACGGCTTCCTGCCCGATGTAAAGGTGGCAGAAGCCCCCGATCAGGCCCATGCCATAAAGCTGGCCCGCCTTTTCCTCGAACCGGCGGATCAGCAGCATCTCGCGGTAGTATTTGAGCAGGTCTTCCTTCGAGGCATTCGGCCTCTCGGCTGGTCTTTTCGCGGCCATATGCGGCATCCTCCCGTCCGTGGCTGGAATAGTTCAACGTTAAACCATCCATACAGCATCGGGTTTTATTGGGCAAAGCAAAATTTCAGAACAATGGCGGCCGCATGGCACCCATGCAGCCACCACATGCGCGGTGAAATCGGAATTGCGGAAGACGGCGATTGTGCAGGATGGCGGGGTGGTGGCCTAGCGGATGACGATTTCGTCCGCGCGGACATAACCCAGAACATCGCGCACCTGTTCGTCCAGCAGGTCGATATCCAGATAGCTGTCAGAAAGGCGGGTGGTCAGGTTGGTCATCTGCGCCAGTTCATGTGCCAGGCGATCCCGTTCGATCCGCAGCGCCTCCGCCTCGGCGCGGATCTGCACCTGCCGGAACACGCCGTAATCCCCCTGCACCGCGGCAAAGGTGAAATAGGCGCCCAGCGTGAAGGCCCCGATCAGGAAAAGGATGCCGCCGATTGCGGGCCGTGCGCCCGAATGTGTGATCATGCTGCCTCTGCCGCCCCTCTGCCTTCGGGGGCTTTCGGGCACAGTGCCACAAGGCGGCGCAAAAGGGAATCCCCCTTCTTGGAGAATTCCCTTGTTTTACTGCGCAAAACGCGGGTTTCAGCCGGCGATGGAAGCCGCGTGGATACTGTCGATGGCCTGCCCGAGCACCGCGTCGAATTCCGCGTCGGACTGTTGGGCGCTAAGCCCTTCGGTCAGGGCGCGGCTGAAGCTGGCGATGATGCCCCGGTTGCGCGCCAGAATCGCATTTGCCTCATCACGGCTATATCCGCCCGACAGCGCCACCACCTTCAGCACGGCGGGGTGGTCCACCAGCGGGGCATAGAAGTTGTCAACCGTCGGCAGCGACAGCTTCAGCATCACCTGCGTGCCGGCGGGCAGGGCATCCAGATGCTTCAGGATTTCGTCCCGCAACAGTTTTTCGGCTTCGGCCTTGTCGGGAATGGTGATCGTCACCTCCGGCTCAAGGATCGGCATCAGCCCGTGGGCCAGCACCTGACGGCCCACATCGAACTGCTGGGCCACGATGGCCGCAATCCCCTTGGCATTGGCGGCCGAGATGACAGAGCGTTCCTTGGTGCCGAAAATGCCTGCTTTTACCGCGCGGTCCAAAAGAGCATCCAGCCCCGGCATCGGCTTCATCAGCTGGCAGCCGTCAACCTCTGCCTCCAGCCCTTTGTCGATCTTCAGAAAGGGCACGACATGGCGGTTTTCCCACAGATATGTGGCGGTCGGCACGCCATCCACGCTGCGGTCCATGGTCTGTTCGAACAGGATCGCGCCCACGACCTTGTCGCCGGTAAAGGCGGGCGACTTGATGATCCGCGCGCGCATGCCATGGATCAGGTCGAACATCTCGGTTTCGCCCGAATAGGCCGTGTCAGGCACACCGTAAAGCCGCAGTGCCTTTGGCGTCGATCCGCCCGACTGGTCAAGCGCCGCAATGAAGCCCTTGCCGTTTCTGACCTGTTCGGTCTGCTGTGCCGATCCCATGTTCTCAAATCCTTCGGTTAATTCCGTGCCTAGCGTGGATAGACCGCGCCGGGCATTCCCGCAATCGTGGTGACGCTAACAGCGGCCCCCATTTCACGCCCTACCAACGGCGTTTCAGCAAGATGCCGGTGACAAGGGCCGTCACCCGCCGGGGCAACAGCCGCGGACCGAAAGCAAAGGCCTTGTTCAGAACCCCCGGCACCACCACGCGCCGGTTGCGTTCCATCGCCCGCCAGCCGGCGGCGGCAACCACCGCGGCCGAAGGCTGGGGCAGAAAGCGGTTCAACAGATGCGCGCCTTCCGCGCTGTCGGCCGCGAAGAAACCTGTCCGTGTTACCCCGGGGCAAAGGGCGGTGACAAAGACCGCGTCGCGGGCCGCCTCTTCCGCCACGGCCTCGGACAGCGACAGAAGATAGGCTTTCGTCGCGTGATAAACGGCCATGTGCGGCCCCGGCAGAAACCCGGCCAGAGAGGCCACGTTCAGGATGCGCCCGCCACCATTGGCCGCCATGTGCGCCACCGCGCGCTTCAGAAGGATGGTCGCCGATACCACATTGACCATGATCGTCTCGGTTTCGCGGGGCCAGCCGTCCTGTGCGGAAAAGGCGCCCAGATGGCCCAGCCCCGCATTGTTCACCAGCACCGCGATGCGCCGCCCCTCGGCGGCCTGCGCCCAGATGGTTTCGGCCTGATCGGGGTCTGCCAGATCGCCGGTCAGCACGATGGTGGCTACGAAATGCGCCCGGCGCAGGCTTTCGGCATGGGCTTCCAGCCGGGCGGTGCGCCGCCCGGTCAGGATGACGTTGAAGCCCGCTTTCGCGGCTTCTGTCGCCAAGGCCTGACCGATGCCGTCTGACGCACCCGTCACCAGCGCCCAGTCCCGCGATCGGTAATCCTGCGCCAGTGCCGTATCGCTCATCCCATCAGCGCTTTCACGCCCGGCAGTTCCTTGCCTTCCATCCATTCAAGGAAAGCACCGCCCGCGGTAGAGATAAAGGTGAAATCCGCCGCTGCCCCGGCCTGGTTCAGCGCGGCGACCGTATCGCCCCCCCCGGCGACCGAGATCAGCTTGCCGTCGCGCGTCAGCGCTGCCGCAGATCGTGCGGCCGCATTGGTGGCCGCGTCGAAGGGCGCGATCTCGAAGGCGCCCAGCGGGCCGTTCCAGATCAGCGTGGCGGAATTTTCAAAGACCTTGACGATGGCCGCCACCGTCATCGGTCCGGCATCAAGGATCATCGCATCTTCGGGGCAGGCCGTCGCGGGCAGAACTTCATGCGCGGCACCCGCCTTGAATTCGCGCGCCACAACGACATCGACCGGCAGGTGAACGCTGCATCCCGCCGCCGTGGCCTTTTCCAGAATGGCGCGCGCGGTATCGGCCATGTCGCGTTCGGCCAGCGATTTGCCTACGCCGATTCCTTTGGCCACAAGGAAAGTATTGGCCATGCCCCCGCCGATCACCAGATGATCGACCTTGGCCACCAGATTGCCCAGAAGGTCAAGCTTGGTCGAAACCTTGGCCCCGCCCACCACCGCCACCACGGGGCGCACAGGCGTGCCAAGGGCTGCGTCCAGCGCCTTCAGCTCCGCCTCCATCAGCCGCCCGGCAAGTGCGGGCAGCAACCGCGCCAGCCCTTCGGTCGAGGCATGCGCCCGGTGCGCTGCCGAAAAGGCATCATTCACGAAGATATCGCCCAGCCTTGCCATTTCCGCCGCAAGCGCAGGGTCGTTCTTTTCCTCGCCTGCGTGAAAGCGGGTGTTTTCCAGCAGCACAACATCGCCGGCCGACGCCGCGGCAATGGCGTCCGCTGCTGCCGGGCCAATGCAATCGGGGGCGAAAATGACTTTGCGGCCCAGACTTGCCTCCAGCGCGGGCACGACATGGCCCAGGCTCATTTCCGGCACCACCTTGCCCTTCGGCCTGTCGAAATGGGCCAGAAGCACAACCCGCCCGCCGCGCGCGATGATGTCTTCCACCGTCGGCCTGATCTTGTCGATCCGGGTGGTATCGGTCACGCGGCCTGCCTCCATCGGCACATTTATGTCGACGCGCGTCAGCACGGTCTTGCCGGCAAGGGCTGCGTCATCCAGGGTCTTCCATGCCATCGGCGGCCTCCATCCAGAAGAATTCCGCCCCCTATGTCCGCGACAATCGGCCTTGCGTCAACCGATCCCTGCCTTTGCCCTTTTCCTTCACGCCAAGGCTGATTAGGTTCGCCCCGTCAGAAAAAGGAGCCCGACCGACATGGCCGAGATCAAGGATCCCGAAAACACCATCATCATGACGCTGAAGGACGGCGAAGTGGTGATCGAACTTCTGCCCGCCGTTGCCCCCAAGCATACCGAGCGGATGAAGCAGCTTGCCCGCGAAAAGGCCTATGACAACGTGGCGTTCCACCGCGTCATAGAAGGCTTCATGGCCCAGACCGGCGATGTGGCAAACGGCAACATGGAAAACAACTTCAACCTGCGCCGCGCCGGAACGGGCGGGTCTGCCCATCCCGATCTGCCGGCCGAGTTTTCCAAGCTGCCGCATGACCGTGGCACCCTTGGCGCGGCCCGGTCGCAGAACCCCAATTCGGCCAACAGCCAGTTCTTCATCAATTTCTCTGACAACCACTTCCTGAACGGCCAGTATACCGTTTACGGCCGGGTGATTTCGGGGATGGAACATGTTGACAAGATCACCCGCGGCGAGCCGCCGGCCAACCCTGATCGCATGATCACCGTTCGGGTGGCTGCCGATGTCGTGTGAACGTCTGCTGGTGGGGGGGCTCTTCGCCCTTGGCCTTGGCGTGCTGGGCTACACCGCCTTTGGCCCCTTCGCGACCCCGGTGATGGCGCAGGAAGACGGGCCCGGCCCCAATCTGGTGATCGAGGTCGCGGGGCAGGCGAATGGCCAGATCGTCATCGATCTGGCCAGCGACGTGGCCCCGAAGCATGTGGAACAGATCACCGCCCTTGCCCGGGAAGGGCAATATGACGGTGTGGTGTTTCACCGTGTGATCGATGGTTTCATGGCCCAGACGGGCGATGTGGAATTCGGCAAGGCCGGGGGGGATCTTGGCCGGGCGGGCATGGGCGGTTCCTCGCTTCCCGACCTGCCGGCAGAGTTTTCCTCGCGCAGCTTTGATCGGGGGGCTGTCGGCATGGCGCGGTCCAGCAACCCCGACAGCGCCAATAGCCAGTTCTTCATCATGTTCGCGCCCGCCCCGCATCTTGACGGTCAATACACCATCGTCGGGCATGTCATTTCCGGCATGGATGTGGTAGATGCCATCAAACGCGGCGAAGGCCGCAATGGTGAGGTCAGCGACCCGGACGTGATGACCCGCGTTACCGTCGCCGAGTGACCGGATCGGGGGCCTGCGGGCCCCCTTTCCTTTCCCCCCTTGCCTTCGTCGCGGCGCCAAACGAAAGTCGCCGCGCCAGTTGGAAGGGACGGACATGACCGAAGGTATCGACCGCCGCATCGCCGAAATGCTGCACCACCGCAACGCCGGCCTGACCAAGGGCGATCCGGTGGCCCTGCCGATGGTGACTTCCACCTCGTACCACCTGCCCGATGTTCAGGGCGCCCCCTTCATCTATGCCCGCAACGGCACCCCCACATGGGCCGCGGTCGAGGCGCAGCTTGCCCTTCTGGAGGCGGCAGAGGTGGTGGGCTTCCCCTCTGGCATGGGGGCGATTTCGGCCGCCTTGATGGCCACGCTGAAGGCCGGCGACCGGGTGATCCTGCCGGCCGATGGCTATTATGTCACGCGGGTTTTCGCTCGGGAATTTCTGGCCGGGCTGGGCGTGCAGGTCACGGAAATCGCGACGCTGGATTATGCCGCGGCCGATTTTGCGGGGGCCGCGGTCGTCTATCTGGAAACCCCGTCGAACCCCGGGCTTGACCTGATCGACATCGCCGATGTGGCCGCCCGGGCCCATGCGGCGGGCGCGCGTGTCATTGCCGACAACACCACCATGACCCCGCTGTTGCAGCGCCCGCTTGATCTGGGCGCCGATCTGGTGGTGGCGGCCGATACAAAGGCGCCGGGCGGGCATTCGGATGCGCTTTTCGGCCATGTTGCGGGGCGCGATGCGGCACTGATGGCCCGGGTGCGCGACTGGCGCCGGTTGTCGGGTTCCGTGCCAGGGGCAATGGAGGCATGGCTGATCCATCGCGGGCTGGAGACGCTTGAGGTGCGGCTTTCGCGCATGTGTGCCAGTGCTGCCGTGATTGCCGCGCGTCTGGCGGAACATCCCGCCGTTCAGGCGATCCGTTTTCCCGGGCTGGCGAATGATCCGTCGCATGAACTTGCCCGCCGCCAGATGGCGGATTTCGGGTTTCTGATCGGCATGACGCTGAAGGACGCCACGGCGGCCGAGGCGTTTCTGGCGCGCGCGGATTTCATGGTCCGGGCCACCAGCTTTGGCGCCACCCATACCTCTGGAGAACGCCGGGCACGCTGGGGCGATGCGGTGCCCGAAGGTTTCCTGCGGCTGTCGATCGGGGTCGAGCCGGTCGAGGCGCTTTGGGCCGACATGGCGGCAGCCCTTGGCTGACGACGGGCTGGTGCTCTGAAAAGACCCTGGTTCCCGGACTGTCAGATCAGCGCGATCAGCCGGGCTGCCTGTTCTGCCGGGTCGGCAAGCCGGCTACGATCTTCGCCGGGATAGAAGCGCGCGCGCACCGCCGTGGGCATCGGGGCGGGCGTTTCGATCATCACCCGCGGGCCGATCCGCTCGGCTTCGGCCTGCCAACTGCGGGCCATGGCAATCTGGCCGGCCTTGGTGGTGCCGTAGGCGGCCGCAAACCTTGTGCCGTGCAAGGGGTCGTCAAAGAACATCGCTGTGCCCTTGCCCAGCCGCAGCAGGGGTTCGATCATGGTGATCAGGAACCCCGTCGCCCGCAGATTGGTGGCAATGGACTTGTCCAGATCCTTCATGTCAAGCGATCCGGCCGGCGCCAGCGCGGTGGCGTGAATGGCGGTATGGGCCCAGAATTGCAGGCCGCCCCAGCGATCATGGATCGACCGGCACAGGTGGCGCATCGCATCTTCGTTCGTCACATCCATCGGTGCCAGTGTCAGGCTGCCGGCCCCCGGAAGCCCGTGACCCTTGACCCTGTCATCAAGGTCTTCCAGCCCGCCCACGGTGCGGGCCAGGGCCACCACATGCCAGCCGCGCAAGGCAAGCTGTTCGGCCATCGCAAAGCCAAGCCCGCGCGAGGCACCGGTAACGAGGGCGATCTTCTGGGTCATGGGTCGGGTCTTTCGATCTGCGGCGGCGCCGGGGGCTGACTGCCCCCGGACCCCCGTGAGTATTTCGGCCAAGATGAAGAGGCGGGGGTTATTCGGCGGCCTTCATCTCGAACCCTTCGGCGATCTTGTCGGAAGGGGCGACGGGGTAGTCACCCGAGAAGCAGGCATCGCAGAAGCGGGGCGCGGCCGGATCGCGCCCCTTTGCCTCGCCGGCGGCTCGGTAAAGGCCGTCCAGCGAGATGAACTTCAGGCTGTCGACGCCGATCCAGTCACGCATTTCCTCCTCGGACATGGTCGCGGCAAGGAGTTTCGAGCGTTCCGGCGTGTCGACGCCGTAAAAGCAGGGCCAGGCGGTGGGGGGAGAGGCGATGCGGAAATGGACCTCGGCGGCGCCGGCTTCGAGGATCATGTCCTTGATCTTTCGGCTGGTGGTGCCGCGCACGACCGAATCGTCGACGAGGATCACCCGCTTGCCCTTGATCAGGGCGCGGTTGACGTTGAGCTTGAGCCGCACACCCATGTTGCGGATCTGTTCGGTGGGTTCGATGAAGGTCCGCCCCATGTATTGATTGCGGATGATACCCATCGCATAGGGAATGCCCGATTGCTGGGAATAGCCGATGGCAGCGGGGGTGCCACTGTCGGGAACGGGACAGACCAGATCGGCATCGACAGGGGATTCCCGGGCCAGTTCCACCCCGATCTGGCGCCGCGTTTCATAGACCGAGCGGCCACCGATGATGCTGTCGGGGCGCGAGAAATAGACCTGTTCGAAGATGCAGAACCGGGCGGCGGCCGGGTGGAAGGGGCGGGTCGAGACGATCTTGTTGCCTTCGATCACGACCATTTCGCCCGGCTCGATCTCGCGCACGAATTCGGCGCCGATGATGTCAAGCGCACAGGTTTCCGACGACAGCGCCCAGCCGTGATCGCCAAGGCGCCCCAGCACAAGCGGGCGCACGCCCAGTGGATCGCGCACGCCGATCAGTTTCGTGCGCGTCATCGCCACAACCGAAAACGCGCCTTCGCAGGCCCTCAGCGCATCCTTGATGCGTTCCGACAGGTTCTTCTGGATCGATCGCGCCATCAGGTGAATGATGCATTCACTGTCGGAAGACGATTGGAAGATCGACCCGCGTTCGATCAATTCGCGGCGCAGGGCGGCAGCGTTGGTCAGGTTGCCGTTATGGGCAATCGCGCAGCCGCCCATGGCGAATTCGCCAAAGAAGGGCTGCACGTCGCGGATGGCGGTGGCGCCCTTCGACCCGGCGGTGGAATAGCGCACATGGCCGATGGCCAGTTCGCCGGGCAGGGTGGCCATCACATCGGCCTTGGTGAAATTGTCGCGCACATAGCCGAAGCGGCGGGCCGAGTTGAAGCCATGTTCGGGATGGTAGCTGACGATCCCCCCCGCTTCTTGCCCGCGGTGTTGCAGCGCATGCAGGCCAAGGGCGACGAAGTTCGACGCATCGGTCACGCCGATCACGCCGAAAATCCCGCACTCCTCCTTCAGCTTGTCGTCATCGAACGGGTGCGAAAGGAAGGGACGCATGGTGGATGCTCCATCTGGGGCTGATGCGCCCCATTTAGGCCAGTGTCACGCCGGTGTCACGCCCTGAAAGCCATTTCGCGGGCAAAGGCCATCGCCATGACGGGCGGCGGTCAGTTTGCCGCGGGGGTGCAGACCGAGGTGAGCTCGTTATAGCGCTGGACGATCCAGCCCGGCGCGTCCTGGGGGATGTTTTCGTCGATCTTCTGCTGGAACTGGGCAAAGACCTTGGCCGAGCGCGACTCGTCCACCATCGGGATGCTATTGGCCGCCACGGCGCGGTCGTAGACGATGAAGGCCACCGCCACCAGAAGCACGCCCCGCACCACGCCGAAAAGGAAGCCGAACCCCTGATCGATGCCGCCAAGGGCCGACCGCTGGATGACGCTGGAAAATAGCGGCGTGAAAAGGGCCGCGATGATCAGCCCCAGCGCAAAGACCGCCGCGAAGGCCGCGATGATCGAAAGCTCGCAGCTTTCGCCCAGAAAGCCGCCGAGCACCGGGGCTTCCTTGATCAGCGGTTGCGCGGCAGGGGCGAAGATGAAGGCCACCACCGCGGCACCGATCCATCCGGCAATCGCCATCGCCTCGCGCACAAGGCCGCGGGAATAGGCAAGGATCGCCGACAGCACGATGACACCTGCCACGCCGGCATCGATCAGGGTAAAGCCTTCCATGGTCCGCTCCTTGCGTCGCCTCAGCCTGCGCCGAACATTTCGCCCACGAAGGCCGTGAGGTCGGACATTTCGCGCAGTTTCATTCCCTCGCCTCCGCCGGTCTTGGACCGGCTGGGCACGGTTGCCTGTTGAAAACCAAGTTTCGAGGCTTCTTTCAACCTGTTTTCGGTCTGGCCCACCGGGCGCAGCGCGCCGGAAAGCGAGATTTCCCCGAAAAGCACCATGTCTGGCGGAATTGCCACATCCTCGCGTGCCGACAGCAGCGCGCCGGCCACGGCAAGATCTGCCGCGGGTTCGCTGACCCTGAGCCCGCCCGCCACGTTCAGAAAGACGTCAAGCCCCGCAAAGGGGATGCCGCAGCGCGACTCCAGCACGGCAAGGATCGTCGATACGCGGCCGGAATCAAGCCCCACCACCGTGCGGCGCGGGCTGGCAAGGGTAGAGGGCGCGACAAGGGCCTGAATCTCTGTCAGCACGGGGCGCGTGCCTTCAATCCCGGCAAAGACGGCAGAGCCCGGGGCAGGGGTGTCGCGGCTGGACAGGAACAGGGCCGAAGGGTTCGTCACCTCGGCCAGTCCGCCGCCGGTCATCTCGAAAACGCCGATCTCGTCTGCCGGGCCGAAGCGGTTTTTGACCGCCCGCAGGATGCGGAACTGGTGGCCGCGCTCGCCCTCGAAATAAAGCACCGTGTCCACCATGTGTTCGACCACACGCGGGCCGGCAATCTGGCCTTCCTTCGTCACATGGCCGACAAGGATAATGGCCACGCCCCGCTTCTTGGCAAAGGTCACAAGCTCGTGTGCGGCCGCCCGCACCTGGCTGACGCTGCCCGGCGCGGCTTCGACCGTGTCCAGCCACATGGTCTGGATCGAATCGATCACCGCAAGGTCAGGGCGTTCGGCATCCAGCGTTGTGAGGATGTCGCGCAGGTTGGTTTCCGCGCCAAGCCCCACGGGCGCCGTGGTCAGCCCAAGGCGCTGCGCCCGCATCCGCACCTGTGCCGAGGCTTCCTCGCCCGAGATGTAAAGGCATTTCAGACCGCTGGTGGCAAAGCTGGCCGCAGCCTGCAACAGAAGCGTCGATTTCCCGATCCCCGGGTCTCCGCCCACCAGAATGGCGGAAGCCGGCACAAGCCCGCCGCCCAGAACCCGGTCCAGCTCCGCGATGCCGGATCCTGCACGGGGGGGCGGCGCCTCTTCGGTGGCAAGGTCTGTCAGCGCGATCGTGCGGCCCTTGGCCCCAAGCGCCTTTGGCCCCGAGGACAGCGGCGCCTCTTCCACGATGCTGTTCCAGGCCCCGCAGCCCTCGCAGCGGCCTTGCCACTTCTTGTGCGCGGTGCCGCAGGACGAACAGATGAAACTGGAGGTTGATTTGCTCATGCGCCAAGGCCTAGCGCGGAAGGGGCAGGGGCTTCAAGCCTGCCCGGCCCGGCGGCCGGCCCGCCATGAAAGGAACAGGCTGAAAAGCACGCATCCGGTAAACAGCCACAGGCCCCAGGCGGTTTCCACGGTGGCCAGCCCGATGCCCTTCACGATGACGATATAAAGCGCAATCAGGAAGACATCGGCCATCGCCAGCTTTCCCATCAGATGCAGCGCCGGAAGGGCCCGGGGCGACAACAGCCCGAAATCCCACAGCGCCAGCCCCAGCGTCTTGGCAAAGGGGGCAAAGACGGCAAGAAAGGTCACGACAAGTGCAAGGGCCGCATCGCTTTGCCACAGCGATTGCAGGCCCGAGATCACGGAAACTTCGTCCAGCCCGAAGATCGGCAAAAGCCCCGCCCGCAGCAGCGGCGCGAACCATGACAGCGGGAACAGGATCAGCAGCGCAAGATTGGCCCATTTCATGCCGGCCCATTTCATGCCGGGATGTCCCAGCCCATCACATCGCGCAGCGTGGCCACGAACAGCGTGATCGACAGGGTCAGCAAGAAGGCCACCACCAACCCGTTGGCCATCAGCAGCAACGGGTCATGCCAGCTTGCCCGCCGCCCCCATGCCCCCAGAAGCCAGAACCAGCCGATGACCGAGATCACCCGCGACGGCAGCAGGAATTCCGTGGGCATCGCCCCCGGCCACAGCATCCAGGCCATATAGACCGCCGCCCAGACCATCAGCGCCACGCCGCGGCGTTCGCCCACCCGCATCGCGGCAAAGCCTGCAAGGGCAATGGTGATCGGCGTCAGCACGATCAGGGTTTCCACCAGCGTGCGCCAGATCGAGGGTTGTTCGAACAGAAAGGCAAGATCGGTCTGGAACAGCCCGTCACCCATTACCGCACCGCGCTGATCGGGCCTTCGGCCCGCCCATGGATGAACTGCTGCACATAGGGATCATCGGTCGCGTCCATTTCCGCGACCGGGCCGGTCCATTTGATCACCCCTTCGTGCAGCATCGCCACATTGTCGGCGATGGCGCGGACCGAACTCATGTCATGGGTGATCGTCATCGCCGTTGCGCCCATCTCGACCACGATTTCGCGGATCAATTCATTGATGACGCCCGACATGATCGGGTCAAGCCCCGTGGTCGGCTCGTCAAAGAAGATGATCTCGGGCGAGGCGGCGATGGCGCGTGCAAGGCTGACGCGCTTTTGCATCCCGCCGGAAAGTTCGGCCGGGAAAAGTTCGGCCACATCGGGGCCAAGGCCCACGCGGCGCAGCTTTTCAATGGCGATCTCGCGCGCTTCGGCCTTGGGGCGCTTCTGGTGGCCGCGCATCAGGCGAAAGGCCACGTTTTCCCAGACGCGCAGGCTGTCAAACAGCGCGCCGCCCTGAAACAGCATGCCAAAGCGGGCAAGGAAATCATCCCGCTCGGCCTTGCGCACATCCTGACCGTCCAGCGCGATCGTGCCGCCGTCGGGCGTGATCAGCCCAAGGATGCACTTCAACAGCACCGACTTGCCGGTGCCCGACCCGCCGATGATGACCATGGAGCTGCCCGAGGCGATGGTCAGGTCAACCCCCCGCAGAACCTGCTTTGGCCCGAAGGCCTTTGTGACACCGGAAAGTTCGATCATGAGGTGAAAAACACCTCTGTCAGGATGTAGTTCGCCGCAAGGATCAGAACGCTTGCCGCCACCACGGCCGATTTCGTGGCCTTGCCCACGCCCTGAGCGCCGCGCCCCGAATTCATCCCGTGATAGCAGCCCATCAGTGCCACGATGAAGCCAAAGGCAGCGCCCTTCACAAGGCCCGAGCCGACGTCCCACGCCTCCAGAAAATCGATGGTATTCTTCAGATAGGTGGCCGAGTTGAAATCCAGCCGCGTGATGCCCACCAGCCAGCCGCCCATGATGCCGATGGCGTCCCCCACCCCCACCAGAACCGGCACCGCCAGCGTGGCCGCCAGAACGCGCGGCACGGCAAGGTATTTCAACGGATTGGTGGACAGGGTTACCAGCGCGTCGATCTGTTCGGTCACCTTCATGGTTCCCAGTTCCGCCGCGATGGACGAGGCCACGCGCGCCGCCACCATCAACCCGCCCAGCACCGGCCCTAGTTCGCGCACCATGCCGATCGCCACAATCGACGGCACCACCGATTCCGCATTGAACCGCGCCCCGCCGGAATAGATTTGCAGCGCAAGCGCCCCGCCGGTGAACAGCGCGGTCAGCCCCACCACGGGCAGGCTGAACCAGCCGATCTGCATGACCTGCACCAGAAATTCGCGGTAATAGAAGGGCGGGCGGAACAGATGGCTGACGATCTGGACCGCAAACAGCGCCACCCGCCCGATAGAGGCCAGGCTTTCAAGCGCCGGCCGGCCGATGGCGCGCAGCATCAGGGCAGGGCTCACACCCCGCCCTCCTGATAGCGCCGGGTATAGCGCGCGCCAAGGCTGGTCAGGATTTCGTATCCGATCGTGCCGGCCACATCGGCCAGATCGTCGATGGTCTGGTGCGGGCCAAGGATATCAAGGCTGCGCGGCACCTGTTTCAGATGGGTCACATCGACGGTGATCAGATCCATCGATACCCGCCCGATCAGCGGGCAGGGGGTATCGCCATCCCACAGCACCCCCGCATTAGACAGCGCGCGCAAAAGGCCATCGGCATAGCCCCCTGACAAGGTGGCCACCACCGTCTCCTGCTCGGCTGTCCAGGTGCAGGAATAGCCGACGGCTTCGCCCGGCTGCACCACCCGCGTCTGGATGACCGGCAGCGAAAGCGTGGCCACCCGGGCCGCGTTTTCAAAGGGCCGCCCGCCGAAAAGCCCGATCCCCGGGCGTGTCAGATCGAAATGGAACTTCGGCCCCAGCAGGATGCCGCCCGTGGCCGCCAGTGACCGGGGCACGCCGGTGCCTTCCGTCATCGCATGGAAATTGGCCAGTTGCAGATCGTTCAGCGCATGGTCGGGATCATCGGCACAGGCCAGATGCGACATCAGAAGTTCGGGCCCGGCTTCCAGCACGAAGGGGGCAACCGCCTCCCATTCCGGCTCTTCCATGCCCAGCCGGTTCATGCCCGTGTCAAGCTGGACCCCGAAGGGCAGCCCC
>JALQTL010000108.1 GCA_023260935.1 Paracoccaceae bacterium | reverse complement strand
CAGATGACGCCAGCGGGGGTCGTGCCGCGGGTCAAGCAAATGGTTGTGTTGGGTTTGTTTGATTCGGGTCATTACGAATGACGTGCTCTACCAGCTGAGCTACAGCGGCATCCTTCTCGTGCCCCGGAAGGCCACTGACCTTGCCGAGTGGCGCGCTCTTAGCATTCCTCTGGGGCGCTGTGTAGCCCTAATGTGATCTTTTCGGCGCCGTTTCCGCATCCGTTCCTGCCGGGTCGGCATCGATGATTTCGGCCTCCTCATCTGCCGCTTCTGACGGGGGTGCCGGGCTCTGCCCGACGATCAGGGGCATCAGCTCTGTTCCTGTGGGGCTTGGGCCTGTCGTTTCGGTCGCCTCGCGCCATGAAAGCGTGTCGAAGCCGCCGCAGTTGTCACAGATCGGGGCCCATTGGCCATGGATCGCATGGCACTTGTCGCAGCACCATTGCGGGCCACGCGGGGCGGTCATGGCCCGGGCCATCCAGCCGCGAACCACGGCATCATCGGCACCTTCGCCGCGTTCGATGGCCGCCATGATCGCCAGCGACCGCTGGGTCGGGTGGCGTTCGGCAAGATCACCCAAGGCGCGACGTGCGGCCGGGAAATCCTCGGCCGACAGCAGCAGTTCTGCCAGCAAGAGCCGGGTCTGTTCATCCTCGGGCTTTACCGAGGTCAGCACCTTGAACCGCTTCAGCCGCTGTGTCGGGGTTTCTTCGGGTTCGATTTCGGCAAAGGCGGCGGCCAGATCGGGGTGGGGCTGCATTCGCCATGCCTTTACCAGAACGCGGGTCGCTTCGCGCTTGTTGGATTTGGCCACAAGGCTGCGGGCAGCCATGGCGGCGGCCGGAATCAGATCGGGGGAAAGCCGGTTCGCCTCGATCGCAGCTTCGCGTGCCTCGATGCTGGCGGAATCGTCCAGAACCCCGCGCGCCTCTTGCAGGGCCAGAACCGCATCGCGGCGGCGATAGACATCGCGCGGCAGTTCCCCCGCCTTCAGCTTCGCCCCCAGCGTGGCCCGTGCCCCCTTCCAATCGGCGTGTTCGGCCTGAAGCTTCAGCAGCGTATCCTGCGTTTCCGCATGGCGCGGCTTCATGGCAAAAGCCTTTTCGGCCAGCTTCAGCGCCGTTTCGGTATCACCTTCGACCAGTTTTTGCTTCAGCAGGCCCCTGATCCCGACAAAGCGGGTGCGATCATCGCCCAGAAGCGCCTTGTAGGCATCGCCGGCACGCTTTGTATCACCCACCGCTTCGGCGGCCTGCGCCACCAGCAGGGTCGTCAGTTCCGGTTTTGCAAGGTATTTCTCGGCCTTCTGCGCGCGTGACAGGGCAAGGCGCGGCTCACCCGAGGCAAGCGCCATCATCCCATCCGACAGGGCCTGATACCCCTTGCGTTCCCGGTTTCGGTCAAAGTAGCGCGAAACGGCGGTTTCATCGCCGTTAAGAAAGCGCAAGATCGCAACGACAAGCCCGATCACCCGCAAGACCAGCCAAAGAACCGCCAGAAGCAGAACCGCCACAATCACTGCCTGCAACGGGCCAAGGGTGAATTCCCAGTTTCCAACAGCCAGCAACAGCCCGCCGCCGGTATCCATCAGCACTTCGGCGCCATAGGCCAGTGCCGCAACGATCACAACGAAGAGGATGACTTTCAACAGCGACCACAGCATTTCTGGACCTATCCTTCCACGCTTGCCGCAAGCGCGGCCGTGGCTTCTTCGGCGGCAAGCCGTTTGCGCGCCTGTTCCACCCAATCCGCCATGGCAGCCTGACCCGGCTCAGGCAGGGCCGAGATTTCGGCAAGGGCCGCCGGAAGATCGCCCGCCTTGACCGCCGCTTCGGCCCGCGACAGCACGGCATCGGGATCAGCGCCTTCCCGCGGGGCCAGCGATCGGGCGCCAGTTGTCGTCTTCAGAAAGGCTGAAATCCTTTCGCCAAGGCTGTCACCCATGGTTGCGCGGACCGAGGCTTCCAGCGCCACGCGGGCCGCGGGCGGGAATTCCTGCGCCAGATCTGCCCGTGTAGGCACGCCCTTTTCCGCCATGTCAGACAAGGCGGCGGGCACGTCCAGACCTTCCAGACTGCCCAGTGCATCGCTGAAGCTACCGCCGCTTTCAAGCGCAGCCTGAATTCGCCCAACGGCCGATTTTCGGGTAGCCGCCTGCAAGGCCGCGGCGCTTTCCGCGCGGGCCTGTTCAGCCTCGGCCTCGGCCGCGGCCAGCTTGGCTTCGGCTTCGGCAGCCATTGCCTTGATCTCTTCGCTGGCGGCGGCATTGGCGCCCTTCAGCCCCTCGATATCGCGCCGCAAGGCTTCGATCGTGGCTGACAGTGCGGCAGAGGGCGCCCCCGCCGCATCCGCAGGCGTTGATTCAAGCGCGGCAAACCGGGCCTCAAGCCCATCGATCCGCGCCCCCAGATCGGCCAGAGAGGTGGTGATGCCCGACAAATCCGGCGCGGGCGCGGGGGGCGGAATCTCTGCCAGCCTGGCTTCCAGAGCGGAAAGCTGTTCTGCCAGCCCGGCGGCCGGGTTGGGACGGGCCTCAAGCTCTGACAGGCGGGTTTGCAGCGTGGCAAGCACTTCGGGCGCGGCGGTCTGCTGAGGCAGCACGGGGAAATAGGTGGCAACGCCATAGCCCGCGGCTGCAGCCAGAATCCCGCCCGCAACCATGGGCAGGAAGCCGCCCTTGCGCTCTACGCGGACCTCGCGCAGCGACGTGGCGGCTGGCGCGGGGGTCTGGGACAGATCGGCCACGTTCTCGGCAGGCTTTTCTTCCCGACCGATATTGCCCGGATTGTCATCACGAATGGATTGAGCGGGTGAGCCTTCCCATGAATCTGACGGCGTTCTCCGCTCGACTGAAAGGCATGGAGTTTTGCCCGAAGTGTGCCGGTCACCCTGGCCGCCACCGGAGAAGTCTTTGAGGTTGTCGCTTCCCAGCGACGTGAACAACATGCA
>JALQTL010000080.1 GCA_023260935.1 Paracoccaceae bacterium | reverse complement strand
GTGCCGCCCGGGTGAACATCCGGTGGGTCAGCCCGTCCTGCCAGCGCAGATGGCCCGAGGTGCCAAAGACCCGCCAGTTGATCGACATCCCCAGAAAATCGGCGCCTTCGGGGATCAGATCGCCGATCCGCCCCTTGCCCCCGTGGATGACCAGAAATTCATCCACGTCGCAGACCAGCACCCAATCCGCCCCTGCCACCTGCGGCAGGGCCTTTGCCGCCTCCAGCTTTCTGGCGCAGATGTTCTGACGGTCCGGCACCTCGTGGCGCAGATGGGTGACCCAGCCCTGTGCCTGCAACAGGTCCAGCAATTCGGGCGACCGGTCGGTGCAATCGTTGGTCACCACCACGATGTCGGTGAATCCCATGCGGCGATACCAGCAGATCCATTCCACAAGGAACGGTCCTTCGTTACGCACCGAACAGACCACCGTGAACCGCATGTCCCCCCTCGCAAGGGCCACCGGACCCTGACCGATGCTTGACGGGCGGCGCGGGCTTCGTCAAGGAAGGTCAGGATGCGGGGGGCGCTTATGAAACTCTTTGTCGGTCTTGGGAATCCGGGCGCGAAATATGCGGGCAACCGCCATAACATCGGTTTCATGGCGGTGGACAGGATCGCCGCCGACCACGGCTTCGGCCCGTGGAAATCCGCCTTCAAGGGGCAGGTCAGCGAAGGCCGTCTGGGCAGTGAAAAGGTGCTGTTGCTGAAACCCGGCACCTTCATGAACCTGTCGGGAGAGGCGGTTCAGGCCGCGATGGCCTTCTACAAGCTGACACCCGCCGACATGACAGTCTTTCATGACGAGCTTGACCTTGCCCCCGGCAAGGCCCGGGTAAAGCAGGGTGGGGGGCATGCCGGGCACAACGGCCTGCGGTCGATCCACGCGCATGTGGGCGACGCCTATGCCCGGGTGCGGCTGGGCATAGGCCACCCCGGCCACAAGGATGCCGTGGCCCCTTATGTGCTGCATGATTTTGCCAAGGCCGATCAGGACTGGCTGGATGATCTTCTGCGCGGCATCTCGGACGGCGCGGCGGCGCTGGCGGCGGGCGACGGGCAGCGCTTCATGAATGCGGTGGCCCTGCGCACCGCGCCGCCCCGGTCGTCGGAAAAATCCGCAGCCGGCGATCCGGCGCCGAAACCCGCCCCCGCGGCACCCGAGGCCCCCCCGGCCGAACCCGATACCCGCAGCCCGATGCAAAAGCTGATGGACCGCTTCCGGTAACATCACCGCCGGCGCCCGCCCCGGGCACTGGACCTTTGGCAGGGGCGTCCCTAGGTTTCAGGCCAAAGGAGACTTTCGCATGAACGCCCTCATTTCCCAATGGACCACCCCTTTCGGCCTGCCGCCCTTTGCCGAAATCAAGGATGCGGATTTTGCCCCGGCCTTTGACGCGGCGCTGGATCAGGCGCGGGCCAATATCGCGGCCATCGCGGAAGCGACAGAGGCGCCCACCTTTGCCAATACCATCGCCGCGCTGGAACTGGCCGAAGCCTTGCTGGACCGGGTGGCGGGGGTTTTCTACAACCTTTCGGGCGCGGATTCGAACGACACGCGTGAGGCGCTGATGCGCGATCTGGCGCCGAAGATGAGCGCGTTTTCAAGCGAGGTCACGAACAACAAGGCGCTGTTCGCGCGGATCGAGACGCTCTGGCAAGAGCGTGACAAGCTGAACCTCGATCCCGAACAGTTGCGCGTCCTGACGCTTTACCGGCGCATGTTCGTGCGATCGGGCGCGTTGTTGGAAGGCGACGCGGCTGATCGACTTACGGCGGTCAAGTCGCGGCTGGCGGTGCTGGGCACCCAGTTCGGCCAGAACCTGCTGGCCGATGAACGTGAATGGTTCATGCCGCTGGCCGAAGATGATCTGGAGGGCCTGCCCGATTTCGTGGTGGATACCGCCCGGGCGGCGGGGGCAGAACGCGGCCAACCCGGCCCGGTGGTCACGCTGAACCGGTCCCTGATCGTGCCCTTCCTGCAATTCTCGCCCCGGCGGGCCTTGCGCCAGAAGGCCTATGAGGCATGGGTCGCGCGCGGGGCCAATGGGGGCGCCCATGACAACCGCGCCATCGCTGCCGAGATTCTGGCGCTGCGCCATGAACGGGCGAACCTTCTGGGCTATGACAGCTTTGCCGATTTCAAGCTGGAACCCGAAATGGCGAAAACCCCGCAAGCGGTGCGCGATCTTCTGATGCGGGTCTGGCAACCGGCGCGGGCCAAGGCCGAAAGCGATGCCAGGGTGCTGGAGGCGATGTTGCATGCCGATGGCATTTCCGGCCCGCTGGAACCTTGGGACTGGCGCTATTATTCCGAACGCCGGCGCAAGGCGGAACATGATCTCGACGAATCCGCGCTGAAGCCATACCTGTCGCTGGAGGCGATGCTGGCCGCGCAGTTCGATTGTGCCAATCGCTTGTTCGGATTGGAATTCCGCCCGATCGACGGCCCCTTTTACCACCCCGATGTGCGTGGGTGGGAAGTCACCCGCGACGGCGCTCATATTGCGGTTTTCCTTGGCGATTACTTCGCGCGGGCGTCGAAACGGTCCGGCGCGTGGTGTTCGGCCATGCGGTCGCAGCGCAAGCTGGGCGGTGATGTGCGCCCCATCGTCGTAAATGTGTGCAACTTCGCCAAGGGCGATCCGGCGCTTTTGTCCTATGACGATGCCCGCACGCTGTTTCACGAATTCGGCCATGCCCTGCATCAGATGCTTTCCGATGTCACCCATGGCTTCATCAGCGGCACCTCGGTCGCGCGCGATTTCGTGGAACTGCCCAGCCAGCTTTACGAACACTGGCTGGAGGTGCCGCAGGTGCTTGAGGCGCATGCAAGGCACTGGCAGACCGGCGAACCCATGCCCGCCGACATGCTGGAACGGCTGCTGGCGGCCGGCACCTATGACCAAGGGTTTGCCACGGTGGAATTCGTCGCCAGTGCCATGGTCGATCTGGAGTTCCACGTTGGCAGCCCCCCGGCCGACCCGATGCAGAAACAGGCCGAGGTGCTGGAGGCGCTGGGCATGCCGCGCGCCATCCGCATGCGCCACGCGACACCGCATTTCGCCCATGTCTTTTCCGGCGATGGCTATTCGGCGGGCTATTATTCCTACATGTGGTCCGAGGTGATGGACGCTGATGCCTTCGCGGCCTTCGAGGAAGCGGGCGATCCCTTCGATCCGGAAACCGCGAAACGGCTGGAAAAGTTCATCCTGTCCGCCGGCGGATCGGAAGAGGCGGAAGAGCTTTATGTAAAGTTCCGCGGCAAGATGCCGGGGGTCGAGGCGCTTTTGAAAGGGCGTGGCCTGCTGGATGCGGCCTGAACCGGCCTAGCCCCGGCGGCGCAGGCTGGCCGGGGCCTGCCCGAATTGGCGGCGGAAGGCCCGGCTCAGGCTGGACGGGCCGGAAAAGCCGGTGCGCAGGGCAATCTCGGCCATCGGGTGCTGTGTGTCGGTCAGCATCCGCCGCGCCGCCGCCAGCCGCAGCGAAAGCGCATAGGCCCCGGGCGTCGCCCCAAGGCTGGCGCGGAACAGGCTTTCCAGTCGCCGCGGGGAAAGGCCGACGGCGGCGGCGATTTCGGTCATCGGCGCCGGGGCATCCAGGGTTGCCTCCATCCGCGCCACGGCGCGGGCCACGCGCGGGTCCAGCAACGGGTCTTTGGCGCGGGGGGCCACCTGCGGATCATGCCCGGGCCGGGCGATGGCGATGAAGCTTTGCGCCACCTGCCGGGCCAGCGGCGCCCCGTGGCGCGCGCGGATCAGATGCAGCATCAGGTCTTGCGCCGGGGCCGCGCCCCCCGCCGTCATCCGGTTGCGATCGATCACGAAGCGGTCGGGCAGCACCTCCACCTCCGGGTGGGCGGCGGCCAAATCCTCCAGATCCTCCCAATGAACGGTGGCGCGGTAGCCGTTCAAAAGCCCCGCCCGGGCCAGCACCCATGTGGCGGCATCCACCCCGCCCAGCAGCGCCGCACGGGGCGCCAGCCGCCGCAGATCGCGGATCAGCGGCCGCGTCGCCACCTCGTTCAGCCGGTATCCGGCGATCACGATCAGCACCTCGGCCCCGGTGAAGGCCCCGGTGATCGCGCCAAAGGGCCCCGATGAGGGCAAAGAGATGCCACAGGTCAGCGGCGCCGCCTGCCCGTCCGGTGTTACCACGCGCCAGCGAAACCCCTCCCACCCCAGATGCCGGTTGGCCGCGCGCAGCGGGTCCAGCACACTGGCCACCTCCAGAATGGACGCATGGGGCAGCACCAGCACGGTAATCGACAGGGGCTGGTCCGAAGTGGAGAAGATGGCATTTTCCGTCATCGGAATTTCGTAAAATGGAAAGCGGGGCGCGGCAAGGCCGTTAATCTGCGCCAAAAGGGGAGGACTGCCGATGCCGCTGACCATGAACCGCGAGGTTTTCATCACCTGTGCCGTGACCGGATCGGGCGGCACGCAGGACCGCAGCCCGCATGTGCCGCGCAGCCCCGAAGAAATCGCCGAAAGCGCCATCGATGCCGCCAAGGCCGGGGCGGCGGTGGTTCACTGCCATGTGCGCGATCCCGAAACCGGCAAGCCCGCGCGCGACCCCGCGCTTTACCGCGAGGTGACCGAACGCATCCGCGACGCGGGCGAGGATGTGGTCCTGAACCTGACCGCTGGCATGGGCGGCGACATGCTGTTCGACGGCACTGAAGCCATGAACCGGATGAGCCAGAAATCAGACATGGCCGGTGCCACGGAACGGGTGGCCCATGTCGTCGATTGCCGGCCCGAGATCTGCACGCTCGATTGCGGCACGATGAACTTCAACGAGGCCGATTATGTGATGGTCAACACCCCCGGCATGCTGCGCGATATGGCTGCGCGCATGGTGGCGGCAGGCACAAGGATCGAGATCGAGGCTTTCGATACCGGCCATCTGTGGTTTGCCAAGCAACTGGCGGCCGAAGGCATCATCCCCGATCCGGTTCTGGTCCAGCTGTGCATGGGCGTGCCATGGGGGGCGCCGGATGACCTGAACACGCTGATGGCCATGGTCAACAACGTGCCGTCGCACTGGCATTGGTCGGCCTTTTCGCTGGGGCGCCACCAGATGCCCTATGTTGCCGCGGCCGTGTTGGCGGGGGGCAATGTGCGGGTGGGTCTGGAAGACAACCTGTGGCTCGACAAGGGCGTGCTGGCTACCAACGCGCAACTGGTGGAGCGTGCGGTCACCATCATCTCGAACCTGGGCGCGCGGGTGCTGACCCCTGCCGAGGTGCGGGCCAAGCTGAAGCTGGACAAGCGCGCGCCGGTGGCCAAGTGACGACAGCCCG
>JALQTL010000069.1 GCA_023260935.1 Paracoccaceae bacterium | reverse complement strand
GAGCACCGCAGGGCTTACCAAGTTTGAGTCGACTTAAATTTCTCGAGAGCCGCTTTAAACTGTGACTCGAAATCGTCGGCGGCCCGAAAGTTCTTGTAGACGCTGGCAAAGCGGACATAGGCCACGGTATCGATCCGGGCGAGGCTTTCCATGACGATCTCGCCGATGGTGCGGCTGGGGATATCGGTTTCGCCAAGCGACTCCAGCCGCCGGACGATGCCCGAAATCATCTGATCGATCCGCTCGGGATCGATGGGGCGTTTCTGCATGGCGATGCGGATGGAGCGTTCCAGCTTGTCGCGATCGAAATCCTCGCGCTTGCCGCTGGATTTGATCACCACCAGATCGCGCAATTGCACGCGTTCATAGGTGGTGAAGCGCCCGCCGCAGGCCGGGCAGAACCGGCGCCGGCGGATGGCCACATGATCTTCGGCGGGACGAGAGTCCTTCACCTGGGTGTCGATATTGCCGCAGAATGGGCAGCGCATGGCCACCTCCTTGCTTGGTCTTTATGTGCCTGCCTCAAGGACCGGGTGTCCCCCCGGTGCTAGCCACAGACTATAGGGGCAGGGCGCCTATGTCGGCTAGGGGGAAGTGTGTGCCCCGTCATCTGGTGCCGAAGGTGTGGCGCGGGGGACTCAGCCCGGCCTCCGGGGCAGGGGCCCGGAAGGAGGTTGTTAAGGGTGCGGCGCTAGGCTGGGCGGGAACACAGGATGCAGGAACGGAATGCTGGGGCTTATCAACAGTGCGATCGAAGGGTTCTTGCGGGAAACCTATGGGGCGGCCCGCTGGCGCGAGGTGCTGCGCCAGGCGGGCCTTGGGTTTGACCGGTTCGAACCCTTGATGACCTATGACCCGGAAATCACTGACACCCTGTTGGCGGCGGCAACGGCCGTGCTGGACCGGCCGCGCGATGCCTTGCTGGAAGATCTGGGTCACTGGCTGGTGGCCGCGCGGTCGGGCGGGCGCTTGCGGCGCCTGTTGCGGTTTGGCGGGGTGGGTTTTCCTGATTTCCTGCAGTCGCTGGAAGATCTGCCTGCCCGCGCACGCCTTGCCCTGCCGGAACTGGATTTTCCGCCGCTGCATCTGGACGAGGCAGGGGCGGGGCTTTTCCGATTGCGGTTCGACGAACCCTTTGCCGGGGCCGGGGCGGTGCTTTCGGGGGTGCTGCGGTCGATGGCCGATGACTATGGCACGCTGGCGCTGATCGATTGGGATGGTGCGGCAGATGCCACCATTACCATTCACATCCTGGCAGAGGATCACGCAGAGGCGCGGGAGTTCGATCTTGTCCATTCGGCCATCTGAAACGGGGGCGGCGGTCGCCATGATTGTGGGGGGGCTGGCGCTGGAAGAGGCGGGGCTGTCGCTGCTGATGCCCATGCATCTGCGCCTGTCGGCCAGCGGGCGGATCATTGGTATCGGTGCCACGCTGGGGCGTATCCTTGGGCGGGGCGGATTGACGGGCGCCGCCTTTTGGGACCGCTTTGCCGTAAGCCGCCCGGCGGGCGTGACAAGCATGGGGGATCTGGCGGCCCGGCAGGGGCAGCGGCTGGTCCTGTCGCTGCCAGAGGCGCCCGAGATCAGTTTCCGGGGTGTGGGCGCGGCCGAGGCCGGGGGTGGGGTGTTCCTGAACCTGTCCTTCGGCATCGGGATCATCGATGCAGTGCGCCGCCATGGCCTGACCCACGCGGATTTCGCGCCCACGGACCTGGCGGTGGAACTTCTGTATCTGGTCGAGGCGAAGGCTGCCGTGACCGAGGAACTGCGGCGGCTGACGCATCGGCTGGACGGCGCGCGCCACCTTGCCGAAGAAGAGGCGCTGACCGATACCTTGACGGGCCTGCGCAATCGGCGGGCACTGTTCGCGGCGCTGGAGCGGGCCTGTGCCGGGGGGCGGCCCTTTGGGGTGATGCATATGGACCTTGATCACTTCAAGGCGGTGAATGACAGCCTTGGCCATGCCGCGGGGGACCATGTGCTGCGTGAGGTGGCGCAGATCCTGTTGGCCGAGACGCGGGCCGCCGATACCGTGGCGCGGATCGGGGGGGATGAATTCGTGATCCTTTTGCCAGAGATTGAAGGCCCCGGTGGGATGCAGGCCATCGGCCAGCGGATCGTGGACCGGGTGGCCCGGCCCTTTGATTTCGAAGGCAGGCCTTGCCGGATTGGCGCAAGCCTTGGCCTTTCCTTCAGCGGCCTGTTCGATGACCCGGACCCGGATGCCCTGTTGGAAGATGCCGACAAGGCGCTTTATGAGGCAAAGCGACAGGGCCGGGGGCAGATCGTGATGTCGGGCCGTTTCGCCCGGCAGGGGGTGGATCAGTCGGGCTGATACCCGCCAATCAGCTGCCGCAAGCCCAGCCAGGCGCCAAGGCCAATGGCCGCCAGCGTGACCGGGCCGGACCATGCCAAGGTGGCAAGGCCCGTCACGCCCTGACCCACCGAGCAGCCCATGGCGATCACGCCGCCGACGCCCATCATCACGGCGCCGCCGACCTGCCTGCCCAGCTCTCGCGGGTCTTCGCAAGCCTCCCAGCGGAACATCCCCCGGATCGTTGACCCGAGGAGAGCGCCAGCCATCACGCCCACCACCGCGCCGACCGAAAAGGTGATGCCCCCCGCGGTGGAGGTCATCAGAAAGATCAGCGTCCGGCCAACAGGGGCGGTGAAAGAAGGCCCCTCAACCCCGATCTCGCCGAAGCTCAGGTCATGGACCAAAGTGGTGCCGGCAAGGCACCAGACCACCGCCAGCCCGGCCGCCACACCCCAGGCGATCATGTCCGGCCGGGCGCGCAAAGGGGCATGGGACAGGGCCCAGCCAAAGGCGGCAAGGCCGAAGACAGCGATGAAGATCGGTGCGGGCAGGCCACTAAGCCCCGTCAGATCATGCAGGATGCCCTGCGGCCCCGTAGCCTCGGGCTGCGGGAAAAGGGCAGTTCGCAAGGGGGCAAGCGGGCCGGACAGTGCAACGAAGCCGAAGATCCCCATCACAACCACAACCACCAGCGACCGCAGGTCGCCCCCGCCAAATCGCACCAGCGCGCCAAAGCCGCAGTTGCCCGCCATGGCCATGCCATAGCCAAAGATCAGCCCGCCGAAGATCGATGCCAGCGGGTTCCATGTGATCGTGTGGTAAAAGGTGGCCGACAGGTCGATCCAGCCCGCCAGCCCGCCGAATTGGGTGCCAAGGATGGCCACGCCCAGAACGATGCCCCATAGCCGCAGCCTTTTTTGATCCTGCCCGTAAATGGCGGATTCCAGCGCGCCAAGGGTACAGAAATCACCCAGCCGCGCGGCTAGCCCAAGGACCACCCCGCCAACAAGGCCGACAAGCGCCGCCATGGCGCCATAGGGAAGCGATTCCATCCCGTTCCTCCCGTCTTGCCGCCGCGCAACCGGCGGATCGTCATATGGATCTGCCGCCTATTCCG
Source organism: Paracoccaceae bacterium (assembly GCA_023260935.1). Lineage (GTDB taxonomy): Bacteria > Pseudomonadota > Alphaproteobacteria > Rhodobacterales > Rhodobacteraceae > Pseudotabrizicola. The sequence goes on along the minus strand of JALQTL010000069.1, from coordinate 8,522 downwards.
GCTTGCAGAACAGTCTGGCCAGAACGACCAGCACCTCGGACACCTTGGGGTCGAGGATCGAATAAAAGATCGCCTGACCCTCCCGACGGGCGCTGACCAGACCTTCCAGCCGCAGCCGGGCAAGTTGCTGGCTGACCACGGCTTGCCGTGCGGACAGCAGGTTTTCCAGCTCGGTCACGCTTTTGGGGCCGTGCATAAGGTGGCACAGGATCATCAACCGCCCGTCATGGCCAAGCGCCTTCAGAAAATTGGCAGCGTCATTCGATTTCTGGACCAGATCGGCCAGCCCGCTGACGATGCCATGCCCGTCCTGATCTGCGATGTCATTGCCCAATCTGTCAGCCCTTTCGGCCCGGCGGGTGCCTTCCCGTCCTGCCGAGGCCGAGCCTTGCAGGCGAAACCAAGGCAGGGGAAGGCTTCCATCGCTCATTTCAGCCCCGGGGTGATCATTCCTTTGCTTCTTTTATCATGCCCGCCAGCAAGGGCCAGAAAAAGTCTTCACCCGGATAACCCTCTATTCGGCCGATTTCCGTGCCGTCCTGGATCAGGATGAAGGTGGGGGTGAAGACCGGATGGCTCGCGATGGTCAGCCCTTCTGGCAGCGGGTCACGCAATTGCAGCCGGCGAAGAGGAGCGGCCTTTCCCTCATCGGTCAGCGGATATTCCGGCGCCACCTCTTCGTTCCAGCGCGCGCAATAGATGCACCCCGGCTGTTCGAACATCAAAAGTTCTGCCTGCGCCGCGGCGCTGCCGCCGGTGGCCGCGCCAAGTGCAAGGCCGGCAAGCAAGACAAGGAGGTGTTTAGCCATGTTGACAGTCCGATCAAGAGATAGAAATATACTAATGTAACCTTGGGAATCCGGCAAGCACGACGGGCCCGCGCCTTGGGAGGGGTGGTGAATGCTGGGGGATGTCAGCTTTGCAGGGGCGGCGATTGCGGGGCTGCTGGCCTTTTTCTCGCCCTGCGTTTTGCCGATGGTTCCGTTCTATTTCAGCTACATGGGCGGTATGTCGGTATCCGAATTGCGCGGGCAGGGAGAGATTGCCCCCGGCGCGCAGCGGCGGCTGTTCATCTCGGCGCTGTTCTTTGCGCTGGGGGTGACGACGATATTCGGGCTGATGGGCCTTGGCGCCACGGCTGCCGGTCAGGCGTTCCGGGAATGGAAATCGGTGCTGACCTATGCCGCGGCGGCGGTGATCTTTGTCTTCGGGCTGCATTTTCTGGGGCTGGTGCGCATTCCGTTGCTGATGCGCGAGGCGCGGATGGAAAGCAAATCTGATCCCAAGACGGTGCTGGGGGCCTATCTGATGGGCCTTTCCTTCGGCTTTGGCTGGACGGCCTGCGTGGGGCCGGTTCTGGCCTCGATCCTGATGATCGCCGCCACCAAGGAGACGCTGTTGCAGGGTACGGCGCTGGTGCTGGTGTTCGGGCTGGCGATGACGGCACCTTTCGTGGTGGCAGCAGCCTTCGCGCGCCCCTTCCTGCTGTGGGTTTCGCGGCATCGCCGTCTGATGGGCCATGTGGAAAAGGTCATGGGGGCGATGCTTCTGGTCTTTGCCGTGCTGATCGCCACCGATTCCGTTTCGCTGATCTCGGCCTGGCTGATCGAACGGTTCGATTGGTCGGCCACGTTGAAATGAGGGAGACACAGGAATGAGCATGGCCCGTTTGAGAACTGCCGTTGTCGCGGCAGCCTTTCTGATGGCGGCCCCCGCCCTTGCGGCAGAGGTCGGCGATGACGGTCTGCACAAGCCCGACTGGCTGCGCGAAACGTTCAAGGACATGACCGAGGATCTGGCCGAGGCCAATGCCGAAGGCAAGCGGCTGCTGATCATGGTCGAACAGCGCGGCTGCATCTATTGTTCGAAGATGCACGAAGAGGTCTATCCCGACCCCGCCATCGACAAGCTGATCCGCGATCATTATTTCGTCGTTCAGGTGAACCTTTTCGGCGATGTCGAGGTGACCGATTTCGACGGCACGGTGCTGCCGGAAAAGGACATGGCTGCCCGCTGGGGTGTTCTGTTCACCCCGACGCTGATCTTCCTGCCCGAGTCCGTGGAAGAGGGGAAGACAGCCGCAGAATCGGCCGTGGCCGTGATGCCCGGGGCCTTTGGCAAAGGCACGACAGAGGCGCTTCTGACATGGATCCGCGATCATGGATATGACAGTGGCGAACACTTCCAGAAGTTCCTCGCCGGCCGCATGAACGCCAACAACTAGCCGCAAGCGGTTGATTCAAAAGCGTGTATAGGAATATTCACGGATACATATATTTCTATTGCGCACGACGGCATACCGGGGTTATCGTTTCTTTCATCGGAGTGATCAGGGAGGATCGCAATGCATCGCCAACTTTGGTTGGCGTCGGTGGTGGCTTTGTCTGCCGTGACGCCAGCAGTCAGTGAAACCGCACCGGCCGCCGTGGCTTACGAAGAAGGCGCCGTGGCCCAGTCGCTGAGCGGCCAGCCCGGTGATCCGGAATCGGGCGCGAAGATCATGACGACCAACGCGCTTGGCAACTGTGTGGCATGCCACCAGATCGCGGCCATGCCGGACGTGCCCTTCCAGGGCGATATCGCCCCGCCGCTGGATGGCGTGGCCGACCGCTATGACGAAGCGCATCTGCGCGGCATCGTGGCGAATGCAAAGATGACGTTCGATGGCACCTTCATGCCGGCTTTCTACAAGACCACGGGCTTCGTGCGCCCTGGCAACGCCTATACAGGCAAGGCCCCCGAAGGAGAACTTGCCCCCATCCTGACCGCCCAGCAGATCGAGGACGTTGTCGCCTATCTGCTGACGCTGAAGGAATGACAGGGCCCAAGGAGACAAGGAGATGACGATGAAACTTTCCAGAAGAGACGCCCTTTGGGCCGGCCTTGGCGGTCTTGCCTCGGCAACGCTTGCCAACCCGATGTTCGCGGCCACGGTCGAGGAGCTGACGGCAGGCTTCACCGGCGGCGCCGCTGCCGGTACCGGTGGCATCACCCTGACCGCCCCGGAAATCGCTGAAAACGGCAACACCGTTCCGGTTTCGGTCAGCGCACCGGGTGCCGTGGCCATCATGCTGCTGGCTGCGGGCAACCCCGAGCCGGCCGTGGCCACCTTCACCTTCGGCCCGGCGGCCGGCAGCCAGACGGCTGCCACGCGCATCCGCCTTGCCAAGACGCAGGACGTGATCGCCCTGGCCAAGATGGCCGATGGGTCCATCGTGCAGGCGCAGGCGACGGTCAAGGTCACCATCGGCGGCTGCGGCGGCTGAGTAGCGGAACAGGAGAGACGAGAATGGCAAAAGACGCAAAACCCCGCGTGAAAGTTCCGAAGTCGGCCGCGGCCGGCGAGGTTGTCACGATCAAGGCCCTGATCAGCCACCAGATGGAATCCGGTCAGCGCAAGGACAAGGATGGCAAGATCATCCCCCGGTCGATCATCAATCGCTTCACCTGCGATCTGAACGGCGTGAACGTGATCGATGTCACCATCGAGCCTGCCGTGTCTACCAACCCCTATTTCGAATTCGACGCAAAGGTCGATGCCGCCGGGGAATTCAAGTTCACCTGGTATGATGACGACGGCTCGGTCTACGAGGACGTGAAGCCGATCGCGGTTGGCTGAGCGCGGCATGGCAGTCGAGGGAGGAGACATGATGCACCGCAAGTTCACGTCACGGCTGGCCGCAACGGCCCTTGGCATCGCGCTTTCGGGCGCGGCGTTTGCCGAACCGGTGGAAGATACGCTGACCATCGAAACCGATGATGGCGAAATCACCCTGGTGACTCAGGCGCCGGCCCCGGCTCATCTGGAAGGCGCGCTGAAGACCATCTATTCCGGCTGGCATTTCCGCGAAGATGATACGCGCGGGATGCAGAAGGACGATTTCGACAACCCCGGCATGGTGTTTGTCGATCGCGGGATGGATAGCTGGAACGCTGCCCAAGGCGCGAATGGCGAAAGCTGCGCCGGATGCCATCAGGGGCCCGAAAGCATGGCGGGCCTGCGGGCCGTGATGCCGCGGGTCGATGCCAAGACCGGGTCGCTGATGATCATGGAAGACTACATCAACGGCTGCGTCACCGAACGCATGGGCCTTGAAGCCTGGGGCGTGACCTCCAACAAGATGAAGGACATGCTGGCGCTGATCTCGATGCAGTCGCGGGGCGAGGTGGTGAATGTGGCCGTCGATGGCCCGGCCGCCCCGTTCTACGAGAAGGGCAAAGAGATCTACTATACCCGCTATGGGCAACTGGAGATGTCTTGCGCCAACTGCCATGAAGACAACTATGGCAACTTCATCCGTGCCGATCACCTGAGCCAGGGCCAGGTCAGCGGCTTTCCGGTCTATCGCCTGAAGGATGCGGGCCTGGTTTCTGCCCAGCAGCGTTTTGTGGGCTGCGTTCGTGACACCCGGGCCGAAACCTTCAAGGCCGGCTCGGACGAGTTCAAGGCGCTGGAACTGTATGTTGCGTCGCGCGGCAACGGCCTTTCGGTCGAAGGCGTGGGCGTGCGCCACTGACAACGGTGGCCGCCGCCCCTGTGGTGGCGGCCGCATTCAACTGACAGCAATCGCAAGATCGGCAGGCCCTGCGGCGCGCGATGGCGCGCCCCGTGCAGTCATGCCGAAAGTCCGAGGAGTTGGGGCATGATTACCCGGCGTGAGTTCCTGCAAGCTTCGGTTGCCGCATCGGCGATCTATGGCGTTTCGGGGTTTGGCAACTGGTCGAAACTGGCCGCGCAACAGGCGTTGACGCAGGACCAGCTTCTGCAGTTTGATGATTTCGGCAATGTCACGCTGATCCACATCACCGATATTCATGCGCAGCTGAAGCCGGTCTGGTTCCGCGAACCGGAATGGAACATCGGCGTGGGCGAAGCAAAAGGGGTTCCGCCGCATGTGGTGGGCCGCGACTTCATCCAGATGTTCAACCTGAAGCCGCAAAGCCCCGAAGCCTATGCGCTGACCTACGAAGATTTCGTGGCCCTGGGCAAGACCTATGGCAAGATGGGCGGGATGGACCGCGTGGCCACCGTGGTCAAGGCGATCCGCGCTGCGCGGCCCGAGGCGCTGCTGCTGGATGGCGGCGATACTTGGCACGGGTCGATGACCAGTTTCCTGACCAAGGGGCAGGATGTGGTCAATGTGATGAACGCACTTGGCGTCGAGGCGATGACCAGCCACTGGGAATGGACCTATGGCACCGAGCGCGTGAAGGAAATCGTTGAAACGCAACTGAATTTCCCTTTCCTTGGCGCCAATATCTTTGATGCCGAATGGGATGAACCGGCCTTTGAGCCCTATCAGTTCTTCGAACGGGGCGGGGTGAAGATCGCGGTCATTGGTCAGGCCTTCCCCTATATGCCGATCGCGAACCCGCGCTGGATGTTCCCCGAATACAGCTTTGGCATCCGCGAAGAACGGATGCAGGAAATGGTGGATGAGGTCCGCGCCGCGGGGGCCGAGCTGGTGGTCTGCCTGTCGCACAACGGCTTTGACGTTGACCGCAAGATGGTAAGCCGCGTGAAGGGCATTGATGTGATCCTGACTGGCCATACCCATGACGCGGTGCCCGAACCCGTGCTGGTCGGCGAAACGATCCTGATCGCCAGTGGCAGCCACGGCAAGTTCATCAGCCGCGTGGACCTTGACGTGCGCGATGGCCGGATGATGGGCTTCCGCCACAAGCTGATCCCGATCTTTGCTGACGTCATCGAACCCGATGCCGAAATGGCCGGACTGATCGATGCCGAACGCGCGCCCTTCAAGGACCAGCTTGAGGAAAAGATCGGCACAACCGAGTCGCTTCTGTACCGCCGGGGCAATTTCCAGGGCACCTGGGATGACCTGATCTGCGATGCGGTGCGCAGCGAACGCGATGCCCAGATTGCGCTTTCCCCGGGTGTGCGCTGGGGCGCCAGCCTGATGCCGGGCGATGCGATCACCCGCGAAGACATCCACAACGTCACCTCGATGACCTATGGTCAGGTCTATCGCACGGAAATGACCGGCGAAATGCTGCGCACCATTCTGGAAGACGTGGCCGACAACCTGTTCAACACCGATCCCTATTACCAGCAGGGCGGCGATATGGTGCGGGTGGGCGGCATGGGCTTTGCCATCGATATCTCAAAACCCATCGGGTCGCGCATTTCCGAGATGACGCTTTCCGACACGGGCGAGGCGATCGATGCGGCCCGGTCCTATACCGTTGCCGGCTGGGCATCGGTGAACGAGGGCACCGAAGGCCCGCAGATCTGGGATGTGGTGGAAAGCCATATCCGAAAGCAGGGCACCGTATCGGTTGCCCCCACCAACTCGGTCAAAGTGACCGGCATCTGATACCATCAAGGAGTGTTCGCCAAATGACCGACGAACCCGTCAAAGAAGGCACCTCGCGCCGGGCATTCCTGCGCGGAACCGCCGCCGCAGGGGCCGGGATGCTGGCCGCCACCGCCGCCCGCGCCGAAGGGCCTGATCCGCTGATCACCGAAGTGCAGCCCTGGGCCACGGAATTCGGCGACCCGGTGGATGCCACGCCCTATGGCATGCCGATCCGCTTTGAAAGCCATGTGGTGCGGCGCAATGTGGAATGGCTGACCGAAAGCCCCGTCTCGTCGATCAACTTCACCCCGATTCACGCGCTGGAAGGCACGATCACCCCGCAGGGCTGCGCGTTCGAGCGTCACCACTCGGGCGCCATCGAGCTGAGCAAGGCCGATTACCGGCTGATGATCAACGGTCTGGTTGATACGCCGCTGGTCTTTACCTTTGAAGACCTGATGCGCTTTCCGCGCCATGTGACGACCGCCTTTTGCGAATGTGCGGCCAATGGCGGCATGGAATGGGGCGGGGCGCAGCTGGAGGGCTGCCAGTTCACCCAGGGCATGATCCACAACATGGAATATACCGGGGTCATGCTGCGCGACCTTCTGGCCGAAGCCGGTGTGCAGGCCGAAGGCAAGTGGGTTTATGTGGAAGGGGCCGATGCCAGCTCAAACGGCCGGTCCATCCCGCTGGAAAAGGCGCTGGATGACGTCATGGTGGCCTTCTTCGCCAATGGCGAGGCGTTGCGCAAGGAACACGGCTATCCGGTGCGTCTGGTCGTTCCCGGCTGGGAAGGCAACATGTGGGTCAAGTGGGTCCGCAGGATCGGTGTGTATAACGCCGCCGTCGAAAGCCGCGAGGAAACCTCGAAATATACCGACCTGATGCCCGACGGTCGCGCCCGCAAGTGGACGTGGGTGATGGACGCGAAATCCGTCATCACCTCGCCCAGCCCGCAGGTGCCGATCCGCCATGGCAAGGGTCCGCTGGTCCTCACCGGGCTGGCATGGTCGGGCAATGGCAAGATCACGAAGGTCGATGTGTCGCTGGACGGGGGCCGGAACTGGCAGCCTGCGCGGATTTCGGGCGATGCCAAATCCAAGGCGTTGACGCGCTTCCATCTGGATATCGACTGGGACGGGTCAGAGATGTTCCTGCAATCGCGGGCCACAGATGAAACCGGCTATGTCCAGCCCACGAAGGATGCCCTTCGGGCCATCCGCGGGCGCAACAACGTCTATCACAACAACGGCATCCAGACCTGGTGGGTCAAGGCGGATGGGGAGGTCGAGAATGTCGAAATCGCGTAAGTTCCTGATCGCCTCGGCGCTGGTCTCTGTTCTTGCAACCCCTGTCATGGCCGAAAAGCTGGGCCTTGGCCGGCCGGCGCTTCCCGAAGAGATCGAGGCCTGGGATGTGGCGGTGCTGCCCGATGGCACGGGCCTTCCTGTCGGTTCCGGCGATGTGATGACCGGTGACGAGGTTTTTGCCGATAAATGCGCATCCTGCCATGGCGATTTCGCCGAAGGGCTGGATGCCTGGCCGGTGCTGGCCGGGGGGCAGGGCACGCTGCGCGACGTGCGCCCGGTCAAGACCATCGGCAGCTATTGGCCTTATCTTTCCACGGTGTTTGACTATGTCCACCGGTCCATGCCCTTTGGCAGTGCGCAGACCGTTTCGGCCGATGAAGCCTATGCGATCACGGCCTTCCTTCTTTATTCCAACGGTCTGGTCGAGGATGACTTCGAGCTTTCGAACGAAAACTTCACCGAAATCGTGATGCCGAATGCCGAAGGCTTCTATCCCGATGACCGGCCGGTCACCGAATACCCGCTGTTCAGCGCGGCGGCCTGCATGGAAAACTGTGCCGAAGGCGCGCCGAAGGTGACCAAGCGGGCGATCGAGTTGAACGTGACCCCGGAAGACCCCGATGGCAAGCCTGCCGGCACGATCCCGGCGATCTTTGCCGCCGCCGATGCTGGCACGGCATCTGTGACCGAAGCGGCCGCCGAAGCGCCCGCTGCTGAAGCGGTGGCGGAAGCGGTTGAGGCGGCAGAAGCCCCCGCAGCCGACGCCGTGGCAGGCGCTGACCCGGCTCTGGTTGAGGCGGGGGAAAAGGTGTTCAAGAAATGTTTTACGCTCTCGGCGCCTCTCACTTCGATCTCCATTGTCACCCACTGATCGCCATGAAATGTCGCC
>JALQTL010000424.1 GCA_023260935.1 Paracoccaceae bacterium | reverse complement strand
GTCACCCGGTTGCCGTGTGTCGCGCAGTTTGCACAATTTTTCGGCACACTGCCTTGTGCAGGCAATCGGTGCTTGCCAAATCGGGCCTATGGGCCGCAGACTTTTCCTGTGACCGCCACCCAGAGGAGAACCACTTGGGCATCAGCGCGCTGACCCCCCCGACCAAGCCAGAGGATATCGTGGAAACCATCCTCGAATTTCCAGACAACCGCCTGCTGATCGACCTTTGCGGTGAATATGACCGCAATCTCGCGCAGATCGAACATCAGATGGGTGTTCACATCCTGCGCCGCGGCAACCGGCTGGCCATTATCGGGGATGTGGGCGCAAGAGAGCAGGCCGCCGCCGTTCTGCGCAGCCTTTACGCCCGGCTTGAATCGGGCCGGGGCGTGGGCGCGGGCGATATTGACGGCGCGCTGCGCATGGGCCGCACCGCCGAAGCCACGGGCGAACAGATCGAACTTTTCTCCTCGGGCATGGAACTGCGCACCCGCAAGAAGCCGATCGAACCGAGGACCGAGGCGCAGAAGGCCTATGTCGCCAATCTGTTCCAGAACGAACTGGGTTTCGGCATCGGCCCGGCCGGCACCGGCAAGACCTATCTGGCCGTGGCGGTGGGGGTGACCATGTTCATTTCTGGCGCGGTGGAAAAGATCATCCTGTCGCGCCCGGCGGTCGAGGCGGGTGAGCGTCTGGGTTTTCTGCCCGGCGACATGAAGGAAAAGGTCGATCCCTACATGCAGCCGCTTTATGATGCGCTGAATGATTTTCTTCCCGCCAAGCAGGTGCAGAAGCTGATGGAGGAGAAGCGGATCGAAATCGCCCCGCTGGCCTTCATGCGCGGGCGCACGCTGGCCAATGCCTTTGTCGTGCTGGACGAGGCGCAGAATGCCACGACCATGCAGATGAAGATGTTTCTGACCCGCCTTGGCGAAGGCAGCCGCATGGTCATCACCGGCGACCGCACCCAGATTGACCTGCCGCGCGGCGTGCCTTCGGGCTTGCAAGAGGCCGAGCGTATCCTTCAGGGCGTGAAGGGGGTGTCGTTCAACTACTTCACCTCGCGCGATGTGGTGCGGCACCCGCTGGTGGCGCGGATCATCGAAGCCTATGAGGCGAATGAGGCGACAACCGGCAGATGACAGTCGGCACCCCCCGATCGGCCATTGCGCCGGTCGGGGGCATGCGCTACGGCCCCGCCATGGAACCCTTGGTTGATTGCATCATCGAAGACGACCGCTGGGAAGCGCTGGATCTGGCGGTGCTGGCCGAAGGCGCGGCGCGGGCCACCCTTGCCCGGCTTGGCCTGCCGGACAGCGGCTTTGCGCTGTGCCTGATGGCCTGCGACGATGCCCGGATTGCGACGCTGAACGCCGATTTCCGCGGCAAGCCCGTGCCCACGAATGTGCTGAGCTGGCCGTCCGAGGACCGCGCGCCCGACGCCCCGGGCCAGCCGCCCGCGCCCCCCGAACCGGGCAGCGCCGATGACCCCGAGGAGTTGGGCGACATTGCCATCGCCTATGATACCTGCGCCCGCGAGGCGGCCGAGGCGGGCAAGCCCATGGCGGCGCATGTCACGCATCTGGTGGTGCATGGGGTGCTGCATCTTCTGGGCTATGATCACATCGAAGACGCAGATGCGGAATTGATGGAAGGGCATGAAGTGGCGATACTTGCATCCTTGGGTGTCGATAACCCATATTGAACGGGCCTTCGCAGGACGGGGGCATTTTCTGGAAAAGGACAGATGGGCAGTAGCAGCGACGGGTCTGAAGCCGGGCAAAATGCAGGCGACGGAACCCATGCAACGGCAGCCGAAGCGCAGGGCCGGGGCTTTTTCAAACGGGTCTTCAGTGCGTTTTCCGGGGGGGATCAGGCGACAGGCGATCAGGCCTCGGCCCCCCTTTCGCCCCCGCTTCCGGGGCATCAGTCCATGCCGGGACTTGGCGTTCTGCGCCGCCTGCGGGTGGATGACGTGGCCATTCCCAAGGCCGAGATCGTGGCCGTGCCCATCGACATTGGCCGCGATGAGTTGGTCGAGGTGTTTCGCGAACAGGGCTTTTCCCGCCTGCCGGTCTACAAGGGCACGATGGACCATCCTCAGGGATTGGTGCTGCTGAAGGATCTGGCCCTACAGCATGGTTTTGGTGGTTCTGGCCGGTTTTCGCTGCGCAAGCTGTTGCGCCCGCTGCTTTACGCGCCGCCGTCGATGCCGATCGGTGTGCTGCTGCAAAAGATGCAGCGTGAACGGGTTCACATGGCGCTGGTGATCGACGAATACGGCGGGGTTGATGGTCTGGTGACCATCGAAGACCTGATCGAAACCGTGATCGGCGAGATCGAGGACGAACACGACGAAGCCGAAGGCGCGCTTTGGAAGGAAGAAAAGCCCGGCGTTTTCCTTGCCCAGTCCACCGCCCCGCTGGAGGAATTCGAGGCCGCCATCGGCTTGCGCCTGCGCGAGGATGAGGAAGACGCCGAGATCGACACGCTAGGCGGTCTTGTCTTCCTGCGCACCGGCAGGGTGCCCGCGCGGGGCGAGATCGTGCCGCATCAAAGCGGCGCAGAGTTCGAGGTGGTTGACGCCGATCCGCGCCGGATCAAGCGGTTGAGGGTGCGTTTGCCGGGCTATGTGGCGGCAACGGCTGCGGCGGCAGAAGCGGCAGCCGCTCTGCCCGGGGCAGGGGCCGGCGCCAAAGCCGAAGCCAAGGCATCTTGAAACGGCTGCGCGGCTTTGCCGGCTGGCGCGGGGCGGGGCTTGATGCGCTGTCGGGGGCTGTGATCGCGCTGTCGCAAGCGCCGCTGCTGGCGTGGTATCTGGCCTTTCCCGGGTTGATCTGGGCGCTGTGGCGGATGTCACGCCCGGCCACGGTTGCGGGCGGATGGTGGGCTGGCTGGTTCGTGGGGGCGGGCTATTTCGGTGCATATCTGAACTGGATCGTCCACCCGTTTTTTGTGGACCCTTGGGTTTACGGCTGGATGGCGCCGTTTGCCTTTCTGCTGATGGCCTTCGGGCTGGGCCTGGTCTGGGCCGTGGCTTCGGCGCTGGCGGTGCTT
>JALQTL010000373.1 GCA_023260935.1 Paracoccaceae bacterium | reverse complement strand
TCGGCCGCCGCCTGATCGCGTTCGATAAGCGTCACGTCGGCCGGGTTGATGTAGCCGTCCTGCGGATGGTAAAGCGCGCCCATCAGATCATCGGTGCGCAAAAGCGGCCAGCGGTCCTTCATTTCTTTCGGCGTCAGGAATTCATGATAGACCCCGGCGGTTTCGGCGACCGAGGAATAGAGCATGTATTCGTCCATGCGTTCCTGCCGCTGCGCCATGCGCAGGTTGCCCACCACATAGAAGCCGGGGTTCAGGCCCGTCTCGGCCTCCAGCCCCTTGTAGAAATCGACCGAATACTTGTGGATATGGGTCGTGGCGTAAGACATGTTGAACAAGGGCAGCAGGCCCGCCGCATGCCAGGTAGAGCCGGAGGTCAGCTCGTCACGCTCGACCAGCATCGTGTCCCAGCCCGCCTTGGCCAGGTGATAGGCGATCCCCGTTCCGACGGCACCGCCGCCGACGACCAAGGCTTTGACATGCGTTTTCATCGGCCGACTCCCTCGTGTGCTTTGCGCCATCAATGCCAGAGCGCGCACAAAACGGGCAAGACTTGCCGACCATTGGCGTCAGAAAACGACATCGCCCCCCGGCGTTTCCCGGCCGGAAGGCGGAAAAGGGGGCGCTGCCCCCTCACCCCCGCAGGGCATACCCGCCGGGATATTGGGGAACAGATGAAGGCGGTCAGATGTGACGGGCCCGACCGACCCCGACCGAGAGCGCAAAGCAGAGCGCGGCGGCCGCGATGATCGAAGGGCCGGCGGGCGTATCCTGCCAGAGCGAGAAGGCCAGCCCCGCCAGCGTGGCCAGCGCGCCGATGCCGCTGGCGGCAAGGGCCATGGCTTCGGGTGTGCGTGACAGGGCGCGTGCCGCCGCGGCAGGAATGATCAGCATCGCCGCGATCAGAAGCGCCCCCACCACCTTGATGGCCACTGCCACGACAATGGCAAGCGCCAGCACCAGGACCAGGCGTTCCCGGTCCGGGTTCAGGCCCGAAGCATGGGCCAGATCCTCATTCAAGGTCGCGGTCAGCAGCGCCTGCCAGCGCCAGGCCAGAAGGCCCGCGACCAGAAGCGACCCAGCCCAGACGAAGGCAAGGTCGCTGCGCGAGACGGCGAGGATATCACCGAAAAGCCAGGCGGAGAGATCGCTTCGCACCGAAGGCACGAAAGATGCCGCGACAAGGCCAAAGGCAAGGGCCGAATGTGCCAGCACGCCAAGGGTGGTATCAAGGGCCCAGCCCTTTGCAGCCAGGGTGGCCACGGTCACCGCCATGATCAGCGCCACGCCCAGCGTGCCAAGGCCGACAGGAAGGTCGGTGGCAAGGGCCAGCGCCACGCCCAGAATTGCGGCATGGGATGTGGCATCGCCGAAATAGGCCATCCGGCGCCAGACCACAAAGCTGCCGAGAGGGCCGGTGGCCAGCGACAGCCCAAGCCCTGCAAGGGCGGCGCGGGGGTGTGGGGATGCCCGTGACCGTGCCCGTGATCATGCTCGTGATCATGGGCATGATCATGGGGCTGGTTGTGATCATGGTCATGGTCATGCCGGTAAAGCGCAAGTGCGCCTTGGGTTCCAAGGCCAAAGAGCGCGCGATATTCCGGCGCGGTCGAAACGACGGCAGGCGTGCCTTCGCAGCAGACGTGCCCGTTCAGGCAGATCACCCGGTCGCTGGCGGCCATGACGACATGCAGGTCGTGGCTGACCATCAGCACGGCAACGCCGGTTTCGGCGCGCACCTCTTCGATCAGGCGGTAAAAGGCGGCCTCGCCGGGTTGATCCAGCCCTTGCGTAGGTTCGTCCAGCACAAGGATGGCCGGCTTGGCCAGCAGCGCCCGGGCCAGCAGCACACGCTGCATCTGGCCGCCCGAAAGAGACGACATCTGCACTTGCTCCACCGCCGGCAAGCCAACCCGGGCAAGGGCCGCGCGGGCCTGATCGTCACTGACGCGCCGGGGCAGCGACAGGAAGCGGCGCACCGTCATTGGCAGGGTCCGATCCAGCGCAATCCGTTGCGGGACATAACCGGTGACAAGGCCGGGCGCGCGCAGCACCCGCCCCGAGGCGACCGGGATGATCCCCAGAAGCGCACGCAGCAATGTCGATTTGCCGGACCCGTTCGGCCCGACGACGGTGACGATCTCGGACGGATCGACCGACATGCTGACCGCATGCAGCACTTCGGTGGCGCCGTAACGCACGCAGATCCGGTCTGCGGACAGAAGCGGTGCCATCACGCGGCGTCCCGGCAGCCGGGGCAGAGGCCCAGAGCCTCGACATTGGACCTTTCGATCACGAAGCCCATGGCGGCTGCGGCGGCGTTCAGCGCATCGCGCACCGCTTGGGCAGGGGCTTCGGCCACCGCATCGCAGGATCGGCAGATCAGGAAGGCGGGGGCATGCGCCTCGCCCGGGTGCATGCAGGCGGCAAAGGCGTTCAGCCGGCGAATGCGGTGGGCAAGGCCAAGGTCCACCAGAAACTCCAACGCGCGATAGGCGACCGGCGGCTGGTTGCCAAAGCCTTCGGCGGCCAGTCTTTGCAGCACATCATAGGCCCCCATGGCCCGGTGCTTTTCCAGAAGTATCTCCAGCACGCGGCGGCGGACCGGGGTCAGCCGCGCGCCCGCGGCGGTGGCCAGCGTTTCGGCCCGCGCCAGCACATCGGCCGCGCAATGGGCGTGGTCATGGCGGGCAAAGGCAAGGTCGGGCGCGGCGCATCCGGGGCAAGCGGGTTCTTCATGGTCTGGGGGCATGGCGGCCTTGGGGGTTGACGAGTTATGATATAACATACATACATCCAGCCGAAAGAGCCAGAGGGATAAGCCATGCGTTATATCATATCGTTTCTGTTGGCCAGTGCTGCCCTGCCCGTGGCGGCTGATGTGCCACGGGTGGTGACAGATCTTCCACCGGTGCATTCGATTGCCACGCAGGTCATGGCCGGGGTGGCAGAGCCGGTGCTGCTGCTGGACCGGGGGGCGAATGCGCATTCATTTCAGCTACGCCCCAGTCAGGCGGCGGCACTTTCCGAGGCAGATCTTGTGGTCTGGATCGGCCCCGAGATGACGCCATGGCTGGACCGCGCGCTGGACGGATTGTCAGAAGATGCGGTGCGGCTTGGCCTTCTGAATGCGCCGGAAACCTTCACCCGCCGCTTCGGCGATGCGGGGGGAGAGGATCACGACCACGATCACGCGCATGACCACGGGGCCGCGGAACAGCCCGGACCGGAAACCGCAGACACAGACCACGACGATCACGGGCATGACGGGGTGGACCCGCACGCCTGGCTCGATCCGGCAAATGCGATGGCCTGGGCCGATCTGATGGCGGCCGAGCTTGGCCGACTGGACCCGGAAAATGCAGCCACCTACAGCGCCAATGCGGCCAAGGCCAAGGCCGGGATTACCGCGCTGGATGCCGAGATCGCGGCCAGCCTTGCCCCCCTGCATGACCGGCCCTTCGTGGTTTTTCATGATGCCTATGGCTATTTCACCGATCACTACGGGCTGCACCCTGCCGGCGCGATCGCCCTTGGCGATGCCACCAGCCCCGGTGCGGCACGGCTGGCCGCGCTTCAGGCCAGCATCGGGCAATCCGGCACCATCTGCCTTTTCCCCGAGGCGCAGCATGACCCCGCACTGGTGCAGCAGATGGCCGAAACCAGCGGCGCGCGTATCGGAAGGGCACTGGACCCATCGGGCTCCTCGCTTGAACCGGGGGCGGGCAACTATGCCGAACTGTTGCGAAATATGGCCTTTGCCCTGACCGAATGCCTGAACAAATGAGCATACGGAAACCGCAGGCGCCCTTCGCTTGACCTTGTGTTCCCGATGTCGCACGACATGACAAAAAGGGAAGACAGATGGGACAACCCGGCATCGCGCCATTTGGAACCACCGCTGACGGCCGACAGGTCCAGAAGATCACGCTTCAGGATGGGGGTTTGTGCGTATCGGTCCTGACATGGGGCGCGGTGCTGCAATCGGTGCGTCTGGACGGCGTGGCCCATGGGCTGACGCTGGGGTCGCCGCGGCTGTCGGATTACGAAGGGGACATGCGCCACCATGGCAGCCTGATCGGCCCGGTGGCGAACCGGATCAGCGGGGCCCGGGCCCTGATTGGCGGGAAAGAACATGTGTTCGACGCCAATCAGGAAGGCCAGATCACCCTGCATTCTGGCGCGGCGGGCACACATCTGAAAATCTGGCGTCTGGCCGAATTGTCCGAAACCTCGGCCACGCTGACGCTGGAGCTGCCGGACGGCGAAGGTGGCTTTCCGGGCCACCGCCGGCTTGCCGCACGCTTTACGGTGCTGCCCCCCGGCATCCTGCGGCTGGAGGTGACGGCCAGCACCGATGCCCTGACGCTGATGAACATCGCCAACCACAGCTACTGGAACCTTGACGGCAGCGCCGAATGGTCAGGACATCGGCTGACGGTGCTGGCCGACCACTACCTGCCCACCACCCCGCATTTCACCCCGACAGGGCAGATTGCCCCGGTAACGCAAGGCGGCATGGATTTCCGCAAGGCACGCGAGATCATCGCCGGTCGCGATCTATTTGATACCAACTTCTGTCTGGCCTTCGCGCGCCGCCCGCTGACGGATGCGCTGCACCTTGTAGGCCGCAGCGGTGTGTCGATGACCATGGCAACGACAGAACCGGGCATCCAGATCTATGACGGGCGCAATGCGCGGCGCCCCGGGCGGGGGCCGCATGAGGGGCTGGCGATCGAGGCCCAGTTCTGGCCGGATGCCCCGAACAACCCCGGATTTCCCGATATCCTGTTGCAGCCGGAAGATCAGTGGCGCCAGATCACGGAATGGCGCTTCTCAAGGGCCTGAGGCGCGGGCTCAGCCCTCTGTCCCGCCCTGCCCTGCCGACCGGAACCAGCGCACGATGGCCTCTCGCTCCTGCGGCTCCATGTAGCTGAGGTTGCCGGGTGGCATCGCATGGCTGGCACCGGCCTGAAGAAAGATGCGCCGGGCGGCATGGGCAATCTGCGCCTCGGTTTCCAGCACCACACCCTTGGGGGCCCAATAGAGGCCATCCCAAACCGGCTCGGCGGCATGGCACATGCTGCAACGCCCCTGAACGATGGAAACCACATCTTCAAA
Organism: Paracoccaceae bacterium; assembly: GCA_023260935.1. Taxonomy (GTDB): domain Bacteria; phylum Pseudomonadota; class Alphaproteobacteria; order Rhodobacterales; family Rhodobacteraceae; genus Pseudotabrizicola. The sequence continues at coordinate 7,741 of JALQTL010000373.1, read as the reverse complement.
CCCATCGGCCGCCGCAAAGCGCAGGGCCGCCCCTTCCAGACGCGCCTCGGGCTCTGGCAAAGTGCGCAGGGGCGCCGTCGACAGCCAGGCAATCACCAGAAACAGGATCGCGGTCACGGCCCATGTCCACCACGGGCTACCCTTGCCCGCATGTTCGCTGTTGAAGAAATGCCGGATGGTCACGCCCATCAGGAAAACAAGGCTGGCGATGATCCAGTTGTATTCGGTGGCAAAGACCAGCGGATAATGGTTCGACAGCATCAGGAACAGCACCGGCAGTGTCAGATAGTTGTTATGGGTGCTGCGCTGCTTGGCGATCTTGCCGTATTTCGGATCGGGCTGGCGGCCAGCCTTTAGATCTTCCACCACGATCTTCTGGTTCGGGATGATGATCATGAAGACATTGGCGCTCATGATCGTGGCGGTGAAGGCGCCAAGGTGCAACAGGGCCGCCCGGCCCGAAAAGACCTGCGTATAGAACCACGCCATCGCCACCAGCACCGCGAACAGCGCCACCATCACCAGCGTCTGGTTGGCATTCACGAAGACCCGGCAGATGGTGGTATAGGCAAGCCAGCCAAAGGCCAGGGACGCAACCGAAATGGCCACCGCCTGCCAGACCTGAAGTTCCATCACCGTCGGATCGATCAGGAACATTTCGGCGCCCAGGTAATAGACCAGCACCAGCATGGCAAAGCCGGAAAGCCATGTGGCGTAGCTTTCCCACTTGAACCAGACAAGATGTTCGGGAAGCCGGTCAGGCGCCACCAGATACTTGGTGATGTGGTAGAACCCACCCCCATGCACCTGCCACTCCTCGCCATGGGCAAGGGCGGGCATGCCTTCGGCCTTCTTCAGCCCCAGATCCAGCGCGATGAAGTAAAAGGACGACCCGATCCAGGCGATCGCGGTGATAACATGCGTCCAGCGGGCCGCGATTTCGACCCATTCCCACAAGACCACCCAGTCATACATCCCGCATCTCCCTTGGCGTTTGAACTGTAGGCTATACCGGAGCGGACTTTGCTGTTAATCCTGCAAATGCCGGATCACTTTCAACGCCAGCCAAAAGATCGCGGGATGCTCAGATGTCCTACGTCAATACCATCCGCATGTTCGTCCGTGTCTATGATCTGGGCAGCATGAGTGCGGCCGCCCGCGATCAGCGCACCTCGCCCGCTGTCGCCTCGGCCCGGATTTCGGAACTGGAAAAGCACCTTGGGGTGCGCCTGTTCAACCGCACCACCCGCAGCCTTCAGCCCACCGAAAACGGCCGCATCTTCTATGACGGTGCGCGCCGCATCCTTGAGGCGATCGAAGATGCCGAAGCCGCGGTGATGGATGTCACCCAGAACCCGCGCGGCACGATCTTCGTGGCTGCCCCCCTTGGCATCGGGCGGCGCTTCATCGCGCCCCATGTACCGGCCTTCAAGGAACAATACCCGCTGATCGACGTGCGTCTGCGCCTGTCGGACAGGGTGATCGATGTGGTGGGCGAAGGGATCGACGTGGCCTTCCACCTTGGCATTCTGGAAGACAGCACGCTGAAGGTGCGGCTGATCGCCGATTGCCCAAGGCTTCTGTGCGCCGCCCCCGACTACATCGCTCGCCGCGGCATGCCCGAAGATGGCGCGGCTCTGGTGCGCGACCGGCACGATTGCCTGAACCTGCGCTTTCCCGGCGCCAAGGAATTCCAGTGGTCGCTGATCACCCCCGAAGGCCCCCGCCGGTTCGAGATCGCAGGCCCCTATGAATCCGACGATGGCGATGTGCTGACGGGCTGGGCGCTCAGCGGCCACGGGATCGTTCTCAAACCGCTGTTCGAAGTGGCCGATCATCTGCGCGAAGGCCGGCTGGTGCCCGTAGCCACCGCCACGCCCCCGGTGCCGGTGCAACTGTCCAGTCTCAGCCAGCACAGGCGCCTGAAAGACCCCAAGGTGCGCCTCTTTACCGATTTCATGGCAGGCAAGATCCGCGAAGACATGCGCCGCGCCATGAAGGGGCTCTGACCGGCCTTCATCTGTTCACAAATATCCCCGGGGGTTTGGGGGCAGGCAGCCCCCAATCTACCCTAGAAAAAAGCAATTTGGCCGGGCCTTCTTCCGGCCCGGCAACACAATTTCGTCACTCTTGGCCTTACTGGATCTGCTGGCCGTTCACGAAGATCGACCCACCTTCCTTTGCCTCGATCTGCGAGGTCAGGATGTCGTCGCCTTCGGGCTTGCCGAACATTGCCATCATCATCCGGGCACCCATGGCGTCCTGTTCGGCCAGAAGGCCCGCCGCGATCAGCGCATCGATCAGCTTGTTGCCGCCTTCAAGGCGCAGGTTGGCCGTGCCCACCGGCATCGGCGGCCCGCCCATGGCAAGCGCCGAATTGTCAAATGTAAAGGCCCCGGTTCCCGACAGCGCCGCCCCCGCGGCCTTGACCGCCAGTTCCCGGATATCCAGTGTCAGCGGTTCTGGAACGGGCGGCACAGCGCCGCCACTTTCCGCGATGGTGATAGCCGGCAGATCCAGCTTGGCGGTGCCAGTCAGCAGAAGCGACAGGTCGGCCGGGTCGCGCGGCAGGGCGCCGGTTGGGTCGAACATCGCCCAGGCGCCTTCGCCAAGAACCAGATTGCCCAGCGTCAGCCCCAGTTCATAGGCGCCGCCATCCGGGGCCGTCACCGGCATCTCGAAGGTCATCCCCAGAGCATCCATCGTCACCGGAATGGCATCGGGGGCGCCGGCCGGGGTGACTTGCAGCGACAGGCCCGGCGCGCTGGTTTCGATCCGCAGCCGCGCGGCATCGGCCAGAGCCTTGCTGCTGCCCGACTGCACCTCGAAGGTGGCCTTCATCGGGAACATCGGGTTGCGGTCGTCAATTCTACCCTTCGACAGCCCCTGCGTCATTGTCCAGTCAAACGCCAGCCCCTGCTGCACGGCTGCCCAGAATTCCTGCGGACCGTTGATCGCCGTAAGGGTAACGCCATCGGGAATGGTCAGCCCCCCCGTCAGGCGCACATTCTGCGTTTCCGACGTGGTGTCGGAATCCAGCCCTGCCGCCGGATCAACCTGACTGATGGCATAGGCCAGCCTGTCGGCAGACAGATCAACGCTGACGCCGGTGGCCAGATGCGCATAGCGCGCCGCAAGCCCCCCGAATTCCACCAGCCCCTTGTTCTGTGCCGGGGTGCCGGCAGCCCCGTCGGCCGAAGCCGACTGCACATCGAAGGCCACCCCAAGTGCGGCCGCGCCCACGCCATACCCGCGCCCACCAGCATCTTCATGCACGCTGATCACAAGACCGTCATGCGTGACCGACATCGACCCCGCATCCGCAGCCAGCGTGACGCTGATGTCGCCCGGACGGATTGCCACGCTGCCATCGGCTTCCTCGGTCAGAACCACCTCGGAAATCGTCACCTCGCCCGAACCGTCATTCGCCGCCATCTTGACGCCGTTCAGGCGCAGCGTCGTGCCGTCCCGGGCCTCTGTCGCGGCGGAAACGCTGGCCGCGCCCTTGCTGGCCGAGGCCTGCCAGTCAGCCCAGACCTGATCGGTGGTCAAGGCAAATGCCGAAGTTCCGCAAAGCAGAATGGCCGCCGTGGCCGATGAAATCACTGCGCAATGAAACATGCTTTTCTCCCGAATTTGCTGCGGGCACAGAGAATCCTTTTCCCCGGCCGCTGGCAAGTCATGTTTCAGCTACCCCGATAGGTGGAATAGGCGAAAGGAGAGATCAGCAGCGGCACATGATAATGCTGACCGGCATCAGGCACGCCAAAGCGGATCGGGATGCGGTCCAGAAACAAAAGCCCCTGCCCCGAAGCCTGACCGCTGGCACGCAGATAATCGCCGGCGGCAAACACAAGTTCGTAAATCCCTTCGATCAGCGCGTCGCCGGTCAGCAAAGGCTGATCCGTCCGCCCGTCTGCATTCGTTTCGACATCGGCGATCCTTTCCGGGCCGCCCTCCGTCAACCGATACAGCGTGATTTTCACGCCCTTCGCCGGTTTTCCCAGCGCCGTATCCAGAACATGTGTCGAAAGCCGCCCCATCACGCATTCCCCGTCTTGTGTCTGACCGTATCAGAGCATGAAATCGGCCCTCAGGCGACTGCAAGGGCAAGGCAAAGCTCTTTCCGGAAAAATTTGAAAAAATCCCGGAAATTTCCAGCCTACTGTCAAGATGATCCTGAAAGTGAGGAAAACCGTGAACCGCTATCCGCGAGACTTCCGTGGCCACGGCCCCGACGCCCCCGATGCACGGTGGCCCGGTGGTGCAAAGATCGCCGTTTCCATCGTCCTGAACTACGAAGAAGGCGGGGAAAACAACCTCTTGCACGGCGATGCCCAGTCAGAGGCCTTTTTGTCAGATATCGCGGGTGCCGCGCCCTGGCCGGGCATGCGGCATTGGAACATGGAATCGATCTATGATTACGGCGCGCGTGCGGGCTTCTGGCGCCTGCACCGGCTTTTCACCGAAAGGGGCATCCCCGTTACCATCTATGGGGTGACCTCGGCCCTTGCCCGCAATCCCGAACAGGTTGCCGCCATGAAGGCTGCCGGCTGGGAAATCGCCAGCCACGGACTGAAATGGGTGGATCACCGCGACATGCCGCCCGAGGAAGAGGCTCGCCAGATCGCCGAAAGCTTCCGGCTGCATGCCGAAGTGGTGGGGGAACCGCCGCAGGGCTGGTATACCGGGCGGTGCAGCATGAATACCGTGCGCCTGACGGCCCAGACGCGCAAACTGGCCTGGATCTCGGACACCTATGACGATGACCTGCCTTACTGGATGGAAGTGGGCGACCATGACCAGCTGGTCATTCCCTATACGCTGGAAGCCAATGACATGCGCTTTGCCACGGCGCCGGGCTATATCACGGGCGACCAGTTCTTCACCTATCTCAAGGACAGCTTCGACACGCTTTACGCTGAAGGCTGCGACGGGCGGGCCAAGATGTTCTCGATCGGGCTGCACAACCGCCTGATCGGCCGGCCAGGAAAGGTGGCGGGGCTTAGAAAGTTCCTTGACTATGCGCAGGGCTTTGATGGTGTCTGGTTCCCCCGCCGGATCGATATCGCCCGGCATTGGGCCGCGACCCACCCGCACAGCCGGTTCGAGCGCCCCAGCCAGATGACACGCGACCGCTTCGTCGACCGTTTCGGATCGATCTTCGAACACAGCCCCTGGATCGCCGAGCGCGCCTTTGATCTGGAACTGGGCCCGGCCCATGACAGCGCCACGGGGCTGCACAACGCACTGGCCCGGGTGTTCCGATCCGCCAGTGCCGAAGAACGCCTTGGCGTCCTGCGCGCCCACCCCGATCTGGCCGGCAAGCTGGCAGCCGCCCGCAGGCTTACCCCTGAATCCACGGCGGAACAGGCCAGTGCGGCGCTTGATATCCTGACCGATGCCGAACGCTCGGCCTTTCAGGGGCTGAACGCCGATTATGTCGCCAAGCACGGCTTCCCCTTCATCATCGCCGTGCGCGACAACACCAAGGACTCGATCCTGCAAGCCTTTCGCACCCGGATCGCCCAGGACACCGCCTCCGAATTCGCCACCGCCTGCGCGCAGGTGGAACGGATCGCCCATCTGCGCCTGAAGGATATTCTGCCATGACCGGCTATCACTACCCAAAGGGCGGCCTGCCTGCCCAGACCAGCCTGATGACGCAACGCGCCGTCTTCACCCCCGCCTATTGCGTGATCCCCCGCGGGTGCTTTTCCGATATCGTCACCAGCTTCCTGCCGGGCTGGGAAAAGACGCGGCTCTGGCTGATCGCCCGCCCGATGTCGGGCTTTTCGGAAACCTTCAGCCAATATGTGATGGAAGTGGAACCGGGCGGCGGATCGGACGCCCCCGATGCCGACGAACAGGCCCAGCACGTCCTTTTTGTCACCGATGGCCTGATCACCCTGACAATCGACGGTCAGGGCCATGAACTCGATGCCGGCGGCTATGCCTATATTCCCGCAGGCGCAGCCTGGACGGTTCTGGCCGAAGGTGCCGGCCCGGCGCGCTTCCACTGGCTGCGCAAGCGCTATGAAGATGCCCCCGGCATCGCCCGGCCCGGGGCCTTCGTCACCAATGAAAAGACACTGAAACCCATCGCCATGCCTGGCACCAACGGCGCCTGGGCAACCACCCGCTTCGTCGATCCGGCCGATTTGCGCCACGACATGCATGTGAACATCGTCACCTTCCAGCCGGGAGGGTCGATCCCCTTCGAGGAAACCCATGTGATGGAGCACGGTCTTTTCGTGCTGGAAGGCAAGGCCGTCTACAAGCTCAACCAGGACTGGGTCGAGGTCGAGGCCGGCGATTTCATGTGGCTCAGGGCCTATTGCCCGCAGGCCTGCTATGCTGCGGGGCCCGGCCCCTTCCGCTATCTGCTCTACAAGGATGTGAACCGCCATGCAAAACTGCGCGGACCTTGGGCATGACCTTTGCCCTTGATCTGTTCACCAATGTCCCACGGCGGGCCGGGGGTGTGACCCCCCCGGTCCTGCCGCCAGCCACAGGCGCCTGACATGCGGAAATTGACCCCACGCCCCCTGACTGCGGAAGCCTTCGCCCCCTTTGGCGAGGTTCTGGACGCCACCGGCGAATTCCGCCTGATCAACGATGGCTGGTGCCAGCGCCACCATGATCGCGCGCGCCTTGATTTCGGCCCCGGGGGGCGTGCCGGGATCTCGATCTTTCAGGCCCGCCCGCGCAGCCTGCCCTATGACTTCGACCTGATCGAGCGCCATCCAGAGGGCAGCCAGGCCTTCCTGCCGATGACCGGGGCGCCCTTCCTCGTCATCGTGGCCGAAAGCCCCGTTCACACCCCGCAGGCCTTTCTTACCAACGGGGCCCAGGGCATCAATCTGTCGCGCGGCACCTGGCACGGCGTGCTGACACCTCTTGCGGCCCCCGGGCTGTTTGCGGTGGTGGACCGGATCGGCACAACCCCCAACCTCGAAGAATTCCGGTTCACCGCCCCCTGGACCGTGATCGCTCCCTGAAACGGGGGCCAGACCTAACCGGAAGGCACCTCACGGGGCGGTGCCGAGACGGCGCGAAAAATCAACGCCCCCAGGGAAAGGAAGAATTGCGGATGACCACCTCGGTTCACCCGGTGGATGAATTTCTGCCACCACCAAAGCTTTTTACGCTGGGCCTTCAGCATGTCCTTGTCATGTATGCCGGGGCCGTGGCCGTGCCCCTGATCGTGGGGCGGGCGCTGAAGCTGGACCCGGCCGATGTCGCCTTTCTGATCTCGGCCGATCTGTTCGTCTGCGGTCTTGTCACGCTGATCCAGTCGCTGGGCGCGACGCAGTGGTTCGGCATCAAGCTGCCGGTGATGATGGGCGTCACCTTTGCCGCCGTGGGGCCGATGATCGGCTTCGCCAATAGCCAAAGCGGCCCCGAAGGCGCACGCGCCATCTTTGGCGCGATCATCGCGGCCGGCATCATCTCGATCCTTGTGGCACCGCTTGTGTCGCGCATGCTGCGGTTCTTTCCGCCGGTCGTCACCGGCACGATCATTCTGGTGATCGGCGTGTCGCTGATGCGGATCGGCATCAACTGGATCTTCGGAAACCCCGTGGGCCCCACGGCACCGCAACTGGTGGACCCGGCTCATGCCGACTGGCTGAAAGCCGTGACCGAAGGCGCGGCCGCCGGCGCCATCACCGGCCTGCCCGAGGTGCCGGAAGGTCTGGCGCTGGCCGCCAAGATGAACAACCCGCTCTATGCCAGCCCG
>JALQTL010000258.1 GCA_023260935.1 Paracoccaceae bacterium | reverse complement strand
TTTTCCACATTGCAGCCGACATAGACCGCACCGGACCCTGCGCGAAGTGCAGTCGCCGATACCGCCGGTGGAATGTTTGTCCAGCACCGGGCCGGGCAGATCCCATTGCAGCACTTTGCCGGAATCGCGCATGGCCCGGGTCAGCGCCACCCGGCCCTCATCCCCCAGACCGTTCAACAGAACCGCCATGGCAAAGGCCCCGGCCTGGGCATCCGTGACCGTACCATCGGCCAGCCCCTTGGCAAACCACGCCAGTTCCGCCGCCGAAGGGGTGCGGCTGTCGCGCACCCGGGCGATAATGGCGCGGGCGTCCATCACGCGCGGTCCATATGCGCCGCCGTGAAAGACCCGGGCAAAAGTTCGGCAACCGTCATGGTTTTCTGCGCGCCATCGGTGGTGCAGAGCGTGACCCTGACCGCAGGGCCGGCAAATTCGGCAAGCTTCTGGCGGCATCCGCCGCAGGGTGGCACCGGGCTGGGGCTGTCGGCGATCACGAAAACTTCTTCGATCCGGTCATCGCCCCCGGCGATCATTGCGGCGATCGCCCCGGCCTCGGCGCAGGTGCCTTCGGGATAGGCGACGTTTTCCACATTGCAGCCGACATAGACCGCACCGGACCCTGCGCGAAGTGCAGCCCCCACCTTGAACCGGGAATAGGGGGCATAGGCCCGTTCACGGACATCGGTTGCTGCTTGCAGAAGGGTCATGTCAAAAGATCCCGAGGGTGATTGATCCAAGGCCGAAGTTTGGCCGCCCGGCAGGCAAAGCGCAAGGCCCGCCATTCCCCCGCGGGCCTGCCTGCCCCCGCCCCCCGGCGGCCTTTTCGCAAGGGGAAGGGATCAGAGCGTTTCGGTGGCGGGATTTCCCGGCAGGCTGACTTCCAGCAGTTCCAGATCGGGGGTGGCATCGGCATAGCGAGTGGCCAGCCCCGGCGGGATCACGAAGGCATCGCCGGGGGACAGGCGGAAGGGTTCCTTGCCTTCGCCTTCCAGCGTCATCTGCCCGGACATCACGAAGGTGAAAAGGATATCACCCTTGTGCCGCGTCCAGGGGGCGGGGCCGGTGGGGCGGGCCACCATCACGCTGGCAACGCCCTTGGTATTGGCGGCAATCGTTGTGTCACGCGCTTCGAACCCCGGAACGCGAAAAGGCGCGAAACGGCCCGTGGCGCCGACGTTATGGACGAACCTTTGCCCCTGCCATTCCCTCTCGGGGCGCAGATGGGGGGTGGGCAGGGTCATCTGGTGGTCAATCTCTGTCACATGTTCGGCGGGCACCCCGATCTCGATCACCTCGATCCCGTCGCTGGCTTCCAGCACCCGATGGCGGATTTCGGGCGGCTGGATGAAGCAATCTCCGGCCGTCAGGCGGATTTTCGGCCCTTGATCCTCGTAAACCACATCAACCCAACCCTTGATGCAGAAGATCAGCTGAAAGCCGACCTTGTGATAGTGCACCATATCGGGCACCGGACCGCCATCGGGGATGCGGATGTGGCTGGCGATCATCGCGCCACCCAGACGGCTGGGCACAAGATCGCGGTAATGCATGCCGGCGCGCCCGATGACCCAAGGCGCCTGATCGGCAAGCCGGCGGACCACGAAGGCGTGCTGCGTTTCCGGCAGGACCAGGGGCGGGTTCAGCTCGTCAACCTCGACCCTTGTGCCATTCGGGGCCTGAAGTTCCCGTGCGCCGCCGGCAAAGGCATCCGGGTCGGCGGTCAGGATGCGGATCGTGCCAGGTGCCTCGGGCGCGCCCTTTTGCAGCCGCAGCCTCAGGCCATGGCCGGACATCACGGCAACTTCGGGGTTGTCGGCGGGATAGATCATGTCCAGCCGCATCCCCAGGACTTTCGTGAAGAACGCCAGATCATCGCGCAACTCTTGCGTCGGCAGGCGGATCTCGGCGCGGGTTTCGGCCCGGCTCTCGCTATGCGTGGCAGACATTTCATTCCCTTTCGTTTGGCGGCATGGTGGTCACGGCTTGCGGGATTTGCAAGGCAGTCCTGCAAGTGTTCGCGCAACCAGCCAGTTGGCAGCGCGACAAAGGTGGTTTAAGGCTAAACAAATTATTCGGCCCACATCTTCAGGGAGGAAGACATGGACGATCACAGGCAGGATGACGCAAGGCAAAGCAGCCGGCAGGCAGCCTTGGATTACCATGAATTCCCCAAGCCCGGAAAACTGGAAATCCGCGCGACGAAGCCGCTTGCCAATGGCCGTGACCTGAGCCGGGCCTATTCACCGGGCGTCGCCGATGCCTGCCTTGAGATCAAGGCCGATCCCGCTACTGCCTCGCGCTATACCTCGCGCGGGAATCTGGTTGCCGTGGTTTCCAATGGCACGGCTGTGCTGGGGCTTGGAAACATTGGCGCGCTGGCCTCTAAGCCGGTGATGGAAGGCAAAGCCGTCCTTTTCAAGAAATTCGCCAATATCGACTGTTTCGACATTGAGGTGAACGAACCGGATCCGATCAAGCTGGCCGAGATCGTCTGCGCGCTGGAACCCACATTCGGCGCCATCAACCTGGAAGACATCAAGGCGCCGGATTGTTTCATCGTTGAACAATTTTGCCGCGAGCGGATGAACATCCCCGTCTTCCACGATGACCAGCACGGCACCGCCATCGTGGTGGGCGCGGCGGCAACCAATGCGCTGATCGTTTCGAAAAAGTCCTTCGACCTGATAAAGGTGGTGTCCACTGGCGGGGGGGCGGCGGGAATCGCCTGCCTCGAGATGCTGGTGAAGCTGGGGGTGAAGCGCGAAAACGTCTGGCTGTGCGATCTTGACGGGCTGGTCTACAAGGGCCGCACCAGTCAGATGACTCCGCAGAAAGAGGCTTTCGCCCAAGGGGATGCGCCGGCCACGCTGGCCGAGGTGATCGAAGGCGCCGATCTGTTCCTTGGCCTGTCCGGCCCCGGCGTGCTGACGCCCGAGATGGTGGCACGGATGGCCCCGCGCCCGATCATCTTTGCCCTTGCCAACCCGACCCCCGAAATTCTTCCCGACCTTGCGCGCAGCGTGGCGCCGGATGCGATCATTGCCACGGGCCGGTCGGACTTTCCCAATCAGGTCAACAACGTCCTGTGTTTTCCCTTCATCTTCCGCGGGGCGCTGGATGTGGGGGCGACAACCATCAATGACCAGATGGAACTGGCCTGTATCGAAGGCATCGCGGCCCTTGCCCGCGCCACCACCAGCGCCGAGGCTGCGGCGGCCTATCAGGGCGAAAAGCTTTCCTTCGGGGCGGATTACCTGATCCCGAAGCCGTTTGACCCCCGCCTGATCGGCGTGGTGGCCAGCGCTGTGGCGCGGGCGGCGATGGAAACCGGGGTGGCAACCCGCCCGATCGAGGATCTGGAAGCCTACAAGCGCAAGCTGGATGGATCGGTTTTCAAATCCGCGCTGCTGATGCGCCCCGTGTTCGAAGCCGCGCGTCAGGCCGAACGCAAGATCGTCTTTGCCGAAGGCGAAGACGAACGGGTGCTGCGGGCTGCCAATGCGATGCTGGAGGAAACCACCGACCTGCCGATCCTGATCGGCCGGCCCGACGTGATCGAGGCGCGCTGCGAACGCTATGGCCTGCCGATCCGTCCGGGCCGCGATTTTCATCTGGTGAACCCCGAAAACGACCCGCGCTATCGCGATTACTGGGAAACCTACCACGGGCTGATGGCCCGGCGCGGGGTGACGCCGGATATCGCCCGGGCGATCATGCGCACGAATACCACGGCGATTGCCGCCGTCATGGTGCATCGGGGCGAGGCCGACAGCATGCTGTGCGGCACCTTCGGACAATTCCTGTGGCATCTGAACTATGTCCGGCAGGTTCTGGCGCGGGGCGGGCTGCACCCTGTGGCGGCCCTGTCGATGATGATCCTTGAAGACGGTCCGCTGTTCATTGCCGATACCCATGTGCACCCTGAGCCGACACCGCATCAGATCATGGAAACGGTCATTGGGGCGGCCCGGCATGTCCGCCGTTTCGGCCTTACCCCCAAGATCGCGCTGTGCACGCAAAGCCAGTTCGGCAACATGGAAACCGACAAGGCCCGCCGCATGCGCGAGGCGTTGGAACTGCTGGACGAACGCGAACCGGACTTCAGCTATGAAGGCGAGATGAACGTGGACGCGGCCCTTGATCAATCGATCCGCGAACGCCTGCTGCCCGGCAGCCGGTTTCAGGGGGCGGCCAATGTGCTGGTCTTCGCCTCGGCCGATGCGGCATCGGGCGTGCGCAACATCCTGAAGATGAAGGCAGGCGGGCTGGAGGTGGGACCGATCCTGATGGGTATGGGCAACAAGGCCCACATCGTCACGCCGTCGATCACCGCGCGCGGACTATTGAACATGTCGGCCGTGGCGGGCACCCCGGTGGCCCATTACGGCTGATCCGCCCCGCCCCCGGCCTTTCGGGCCCCCGCCTTTCGGGCAGGGGCCTGACTTCGCCTGCTTTGCAGGGATTCGCCCGGAATTCGCGCAAAATTTGCAAACCCGCCTTGCATTAGCGGCAGACTTGGCAATTGATCATGATTTGCAAAAATTTGCAGATTGACGACGCGAATTTCTGCAAACATTTCGTCGCACCCCTGCCCTGTCGGACGGTAACAGCGTTGCCTGCCCGCGCCGGAATGCCGTAACACAACCCTCATACGTCAGGAGGAGGCGGATGAGGATGGGTTACGCAGACATCTATGCGAAGTGGAAGGCTGATCCCGAAGGGTTCTGGATGGATGCCGCCGGCGCGATCGACTGGGCTCAAAAGCCCTCTCGGGCACTGAATTCCCAGAATGCACCGCTGTATGAATGGTTTGCCGACGGCATGGTCAACACCTGCTGGAACGCGGTTGACCGGCACGTTCTGGCCGGTCGCGGGGCACAGCCCGCGATCATCCATGACAGCCCGGTCACGCGGACCAAGCATATCCTGACCTATGCAGAACTGCAAAACCGCGTGGCCCGTCTGGCCGGCGCCCTGCGTGCAAAGGGTGTCGAAAAGGGCGACCGCGTCATCATCTACATGCCGATGGTCCCCGAGGCGCTGGAAGCGATGCTGGCCTGCGCCCGGATCGGCGCGATCCATTCGGTCGTCTTCGGCGGCTTTGCGGCCAACGAACTGGCCGTGCGGATCGACGATTCAACGCCCAAGGCAATCATCGCCGCGTCCTGCGGGATCGAACCCAACCGTGTGGTGCATTACAAGCCGCTGCTGGACGGGGCGATTGAGCTTGCCACGCACAAGCCCGATTTCTGCGTGATCTTCCAGCGCGAACAGGAAGTGGCGGCATTGACGCCCGGGCGCGATTTCGAATGGCACGGGTTCCAGTATGGGGCGACGCCGGCCGAATGCCTGCCTGTGGAAGGCAACCATCCGGCCTATATCCTTTACACCTCGGGAACCACGGGCCAGCCCAAGGGCGTGGTCCGCCCCACCGCCGGCCATCTGGTCGCGCTGAACTGGACGATGCGCGCGGTCTATAACGTGGGCGTGGGAGATGTGTTCTGGGCGGCGTCCGATGTGGGCTGGGTCGTGGGGCACAGCTATATCTGCTATGGTCCGCTGATTGCCGGCTGCACCACGGTGGTCTATGAAGGCAAGCCCGTCGGCACCCCCGATGCCGGCGCCTTCTGGCGAGTGATCAGCGAACACAAGGTCAAGTCCTTCTTCACCGCCCCCACCGCCATCCGGGCAGTAAAGCGCGATGACAGGGAAGGCGCGCTGATGAAGCAGCATGACCTGTCACATCTTCAGGCGCTGTTCCTTGCCGGCGAAAGGGCTGATCCCGACACGATCAAATGGGCGCAGGACTGCCTTGGCATTCCGGTCATCGATCACTGGTGGCAGACCGAAACCGGCTGGGCCATCGCGGGAAATCCGATGGGTCTGGGGCTGTTGCCGGTCAAGATCGGGTCGCCCTCGGTGGCGATGCCCGGCTATGACGTGCAGGTTCTGGATGAAGGCGGCCACCCGGTCAGCCCCGGCACATTAGGCGCCATCGCCATCAAGCTGCCGCTGCCGCCCGGCACCCTGCCCACGCTGTGGAATGCCGAAGACCGCTTCCGCAAGGCCTATCTTGATCATTTCCCCGGCTATTACGAAACCGGCGATGCAGGATACATCGACGAAGACGGCTATCTTTACATCATGGCCCGCACCGATGACGTGATCAACGTGGCCGGCCATCGCCTGTCGACCGGCGCGATGGAGGAGGTTCTGGCCAGCCATCGCGATGTGGCCGAATGTGCCGTGATCGGGGTGGCCGATGATCTGAAGGGCCAATCGCCCTTGGGCTTTTTGTGCCTGAACAAGGGATCTAACCGCCCGCATGCCGATGTGGTGAAGGAGTGCGTGGCCCTGATGCGCGACAAGATCGGCCCGGTCGCCGATTTCAAACGCGCCGTCGTGGTGGAACGGCTGCCGAAGACCCGCTCGGGCAAGATCCTGCGGGCAACCATGGTGGCGATTGCCGATTGCAAGCCGTGGAAGATGCCCGCAACCATCGACGACCCGGCGATCCTTGATGAAATCACCGAAGCCTTGCAGGGCATCGGCCTCGCCAAGGGATGATCTTGCCTTCGGCGTGGATCGAATGGAACGGATCGCGGGGCTGGACGGCGGCGGCGGGACAGGTATCCTGCGGGTGATGGACTCGACCCCGCCCCCTTCGCCCGCGATGATCCTTGCCTCGCTTTGTGGCAGGTTGCAGGGCCTGCTTCGCGCGGCACCCGATCAGGCCACAAGGGACGAACTGGCCGCCGCACTTGGCGAAGTGCGCGATCTTTCGCGGATGCTGGGCACGCCTCAGGGCGGGTGGTCGGTGGATGCACGGGCCTTTGACCGGCTGATGGACCTGGCGGGTGCGCTTTCGGGCGATCTTCTGGTTCAGTTGCGCAAGGATTTGCAGGATGCGCGGCAGCGGCTGGGCCGGGCGATCCCAAGATGCGACTGGGGCGATCTGCGGGCAGCGACGCATACGTTGGTGGCCCTTGCCGGATCTGTGGGGGCAGAGCGGCTGCACCGCCTGTCGGGCGCCCTGAATGCCGTGGCCCATCGGCAGGATGGCGGGGCGCTGGCAGATTTGGGAAGCGATGTCCTGGCCGGGCTGGACCACCTGATCGCTTTTATATCAGACCGGATCGCAGCCGTCCCCGCCGGCCGGGCCGCCGGGTCGGGGGAACGCTGATGTCGGCCATCGCCCCGCCGATCCTGCTGATCGAGGACACGCCATCGCTTCAGATGGTCTACCGTTCGGTGCTTCAGGGGGCGGGGTATGGCGTCGTCATGGCCTCGAACGCCTTCGAGGGGCTTCAGGCCTTTCGCGACAGCGGCGCGAGGATCGTGCTGCTGGACCTGATGCTGCCCGACCGAGACGGGTTGTCGATCATGGCCGAGATGCTGGCCCAGCGGCCGGGAACCACGATCATCGTGATCACTGCCAATGCCTCGATCAACAAGGCGGTCGAGGCGATGCGGGCCGGCGCGCATGACTTTCTGGTAAAGCCGTTTGACGAAGCGCGGCTCCTGCACGCGGTCGGCAATGCGATCACCGCAAAGGCACCCGGGCGGGCGGCACCAGCCCCGGCCGGGCCGGGGGCCCGTGCGGGCAGAGCCGGCACCGACCCGGCCACGGATGACCCGTTCTTCATCGGGTCTTCGCAGGCCATGCGCCGCGTGCAGGAAAAGATCCGCTCTGTCGCGCCGTCAATGGCCACGGCCTTCATCACTGGCGAAAGCGGCACAGGCAAAGAGCTTTGCGCCCTGTCGATCCATGCCAAAAGTCCCCGGGCGGATGGGCCGTTCATTGCGCTGAACTGTGGCGCCATCCCGCAAGACCTGCTGGAATCCGAGGTGTTCGGTCATATCAAGGGCAGTTTCACCGGCGCAATTTCCGACAAGCCGGGGGCGGCGGCGGCGGCCGATGGCGGAACGCTTTTTCTGGATGAAATCTGCGAAATGGCGCCGGCCTTGCAGACAAAGCTGCTGCGTTTCCTGCAAACCTCGACCGTGCAGCCAGTGGGGGCCACACGCCCGCGCAAGGTGAATGTGCGCATCATCTGCGCCACCAACCGCGATCCGATGGAAGCCGTGCGCCGGGGCGAGTTTCGCGAAGACCTTTTCTATCGGCTGTTCGTGGTGCCGGTCCACATGCCCCCCCTGCGCGAAAGGGGCGATGATGTGCTTGAAATCGCCCGATCCGCGCTGGACAAGTTTGCGCAGGAAGAAGGCCGCAGGTTTGATGGCTTTTCCCCCGAGGTCTGTGATCTGTTCCTGTCCTATCCCTGGCACGGCAATGTCCGCCAGTTGCTGAACGTGATCCGCAACATCGTGGTTCTGAACGAAGGCGGGGTTGTCGGCATGGACATGCTGCCCGACAGTTTGCGCAGCCTGCGCGATCTTGACCACGGGCCCCGTCCCGCCCCCACCCAACCCCAGCGGCCACGGATGGATGATCTGATCGGCCGCAGCCTTGCCGAAATCGAGCGCATGGTGATCGAGGAAACCATTGCCCGCCATGGCGGATCGATTTCGAAAGCTGCGCGCATTCTGGAATTGGCGCCATCCACGCTGTACCGCAAGCTGGACGGCTGGGGCACAAAGCCCTGACCACCCCGCCCTGCTTCAACAAGCAAGTCAGGCGAATTGTTCGACCAGCAGCCGTTCTTCCAGCCCGTGCCCGGGATCAAACAGGATGCGGTGGCAGACTGCCGGTTCCGACCGGATCTCGACGCTGATCACATTGGAAACCGACCGGCTGTCGGCATCGGCCATGACCGGGCGCTTGACAGGGTCCAGCACCTCTAGCCTGACAACGGCCGTCTTGGGCAACAGCGCCCCGCGCCAGCGCCGGGGACGGAACGCCGCAACCGCCGTCAGCGCCAGCACATCGGACCCGATCGGCAAGATCGGCCCATGGGCGGAATAATTGTAGGCGGTCGATCCGGCAGGGGTGCAAAGCAACGCCCCATCGCAAACCAGTTCATCCAGCCGCAGCTTGCCATCCACATGAATGGCCAGCTTTGCCGCCTGCGGGCCGGCCCGCAGCAAGGAAACCTCGTTGATCGCCAGTGCCCGCACCACCCGGCCGTCGGCGGTGGTGGCCTTCATCTCCAGCGGATTGATCACCGTTTCCTCGGCCTGCGCCAGCCGTTCGGGCAGCGCATCCACGGCATAGCCGTTCATCAGAAAGCCGACCGTCCCGCAGTTCATCCCGTAAACGGCAATTCCCATGCCTTCGGTTTCATGCAGGGTCTGCAACATGAACCCATCGCCACCAAGGGCCACCACCACATCGGCCGTATCAAGACCTTGCTGGCCATAGCGCGCGGTCAGAACGGCCAAAGCGTCCTGTGCGGCTTCGGCCGGGCTGGCACGAAAGGCGATGCGGCTGTATGACACCTGTGGTCCTCCCCTTGCGTGCCAGTCTTGACGGCCCGCCCCCCCAAACTCAACCCCTGCCGGGGGCAGAGATTTCCTTTGGGTCACAAAATTTCGCCCACGAGGGCCGCTGCGTCGTTTTCCTGCCTTTCCCGTCGGGGGGGCTTGCTCTAAATGGTCCCCATCCCAAGACCCGCCACCCCCATCGGCCCCCGCAGGAGACGCCCATGAACGCCCCGCACCGCGATACCGGATTTTTCACCGAAAAGCTTTCCAGCCGTGACCCCGAACTGTTCGGCGCGATCACGCAGGAACTGGGGCGCCAGCGCCATGAGATCGAGCTGATTGCATCGGAAAACATCGTCAGCGCCGCCGTGATGGAAGCGCAAGGCTCGGTGATGACGAACAAATACGCCGAAGGCTACCCCGGCAAGCGCTATTACGGCGGCTGCCAGTATGTCGATATCGCTGAAAATCTGGCGATCGACCGGGCCTGCAAGCTGTTCGGCTGCGGCTTTGCCAATGTGCAGCCCAATTCGGGCAGCCAGGCAAACCAGGGCGTGTTCCAGGCGCTGATCCAGCCCGGCGACACCATTCTGGGGATGAGCCTTGATGCGGGCGGCCACCTGACCCACGGCGCGGCACCCAACCAGTCGGGCAAGTGGTTCAAGGCCGTGCAATACGGGGTGCGCAAGCAGGATCTGACGCTGGACTATGATCAGGTGCAGGCCCTTGCAACCGAACACAGGCCGAAGATGATCATCGCCGGCGGGTCGGCCATTCCACGCATCATCGATTTTGCCCGCATGCGCCAGATTGCCGACAGTGTTGGCGCCTATCTGCTGGTCGACATGGCGCATTTCGCCGGTCTGGTGGCAGCGGGCGAACACCCGAGCCCCTTCCCGCATGCGCATGTCGCCACC
>JALQTL010000183.1 GCA_023260935.1 Paracoccaceae bacterium | reverse complement strand
CCGCGGAAAAGCGGCTGAAGGTGCTGTCCGATCTCGATACGCTGGGCGCCGGCTTCCAGCTCGCCAGCCATGATCTCGACATTCGCGGCGCCGGCAACCTCGTCGGCGACGAACAGTCGGGCCATATCAAGGAAGTCGGCTACGAGCTTTACCAGCAGATGCTGGAAGAAACGATTGCCAAGATCAAATCGGGCGAGATCGGCGGGCTGGCCGCGATTGACGACCAGTGGTCGCCGCAGCTGAACCTTGGCCTGCCGGTGATGATCCCCGAGGATTATGTGGTGGATCTGGATGTGCGGCTGGGGCTGTATCGGCGGCTTTCCAGCCTGACCACAAAGGTGGAACTGGAAGGTTTCGCGGCCGAATTGATCGATCGTTTCGGGCCTTTGCCAAAGGAAGTGAACACGCTGATGCTGATCGTGCGCATCAAGGCGATGGCAAAGCGGGCCGGTATCAGCCGCATCGATGCCGGGCCAAAGGGCGCGACGATCCAGTTTCACAACGACAAGTTCGCCAATCCGGCCGGGCTTGTCACCTTCATCAAGGCGCAAGGGGCGGCGGCCCGGGTACAGGGCAACAAGATCGTCATCGCCGGCGACTGGAAGACCGATGCGGACCGGATCAAGGGCGCTTTCGGCATCGCCCGCGATCTGGCCGAAACGCTGGCCAAGGGGCGGGCGACCGCGGCCTGATGCTTTCAGGACAGGGTCAGGGTCAGGCCGCCGGGCCGGGCCCGATGCGGCGCATGACCATGAGCCCGCCCATGGCAAAGACCGCCACCGCCGCCATCAACGGGACCGGGGTGCCGTCAAACATCAGCCCCACGGGCACGGCCAGCAGCACCGACAGGACCGTGGCCACCGACCCCACGACCGACGCCGCCATCCCCGCCACATGACCCACGGGTTCCAGCGCCAGCGCGTTCAGGTTGCCCAGCGTCATGCCCGCCATGAAGAACACGCCCACCGTCCACAGGAAATAGGCCGGAAAGACCAGCGCCGCGGGCAAAAGGCCAAGGCCGTGCAGCACCGCGGACAGGCCTGAAAGCCCTATCTGCACGGCAAAGGTGGTGGACACCAGCCTGCGCATGCCCAGCCGCCCCACAAGGGCCGCGTTCACAAGGCTGGCAGAACCCGCCAGAAGCGCAATGGCAGCGAAATAGGCCGGGAAGGCATCATTCAGCCCGAAGGTCTGGTCAAAGATCGGCTGGGTCGAGGACAGCGTGGCAAAAAGTGCCGCAAAGGCCAGGGTCTGCGCCAGGATCGACAGGCGCACGATGCTGTGTGAAAGCACATCGGTAAAGGCCTGCCACAGCGAGCCGGCGGCAAAGCTGCGTCGCGCCTCGGTCGGCAGGGTTTCGGGCTGGCGGGCCAGCAGCCAGACCGTCGACAAAAGCGAAAAGGCCAGAAAGGCCAGAAACACCGCCCGCCAGCCAAAACCCGCGATCACCACCTGCCCCAGAGCCGGGGCCACGGCGGGCACCAGCGTGAAGATCATCATCGCAAAGCTGACGATCCGGGCCATGTCGCGCCCCTTGTGAAGGTCTCGCACCAGGGCCAGCGACACCACCCGCGGCCCGGCGGCCCCGATCCCCTGCACCAGCCGGGCGATCAGCACGCCTTCAAGAGAGGTGGAGAAATAGGCGAAAAGCGCGGCCACGCAATAAAGCACCGCGCCGGCTGCAATCACGGTGCGCCGCCCGAAACTGTCAGACAGGGGGCCGGCCACAAAGGTGCCAAGCCCCATGCCCATGACGAAACTGGTCAGGATAAGCTGCGCCCGGTTCGGGGCATCGGGCGAAAGCTCGGCCGCGATGCGGGGCAGGGCGGGCAGCATGGCATCAATGGAAAAGGCAATGGTGGCGAATAGCACCGCGATCAGGGCGATGAATTCCACCTGCCCCAGCGGCTTGGAAGGTGTCATCAGATGTCCTTTCCACAGCCCGTTATCATGGTGGGCTGGGCTGCGCCAGTGTGCTTGGCGGCTTTGGCCGGGCCATCTGCCCCGGGCGTCAGGCCTCGGGTTCGGGCGGCGTCGTGCCGTTCTGATCGGCCAGAAGTTCTGTCACGATCTGCCCCCAGACCTGCGGGGGCTGAGCGCCGCTGACGACATACTGGTTGGCGATGATGAAGCAGGGCACCCCGGTCACGCCGCGCTGGCGGGCATGTTCGTCGCGGGCGCGGATGTCTTCGGCATCGGCATCGCTGGCCAGCAGGCGTTCCGTCATGGCGCGGTCAAGCCCGCATGCCCCGGCGATATCGGCCAGCACCGAGGCATCGCCAATGTCGCGCCCTTCGCGCCAATAGGCGCGAAAGAGCGCGGCCACGACGGCCGATTGCCGCCCCTCCAGCCCCGCCCAATGGATCAGCCGATGGGCGTTCAGCGTGTTCGGCACGCGGGGGATATTCGCAAAATCGATCTCCAGCCCCGCGCTGCGGGCAGCTTCTTCCACCCGGGCATATACCTTGACGGCGTTTTCCTTGCCGCCGAATTTCGCTTCCAGATAGCTGCGCCTGTCCAGCCCTTCGGGTGGCATGTCGGGGTTCAGCTGAAACGGATGCCATTCGATTTCGAACGGATGGCCGGGGTTCGCCTCCAGCGCGCGGTCCAGATGGGTTTTCCCGATATAGCACCAAGGGCAGATCGGGTCTGACAGCACATCAAGCTTGATCATGGGCTTTCCTTTTGCCGCAGCATCCGGCGGTTCAGCTTTGCATTGGCCCCACGCGGCAGGGCGGCAAGGTGACGGAACATCCGGGGCTGCTTGTAGCGGGCCAGATGGGCGGCGGCATGGGCGGCCAGTGCGGTTTCGTCCAGCGGGGCCTCGGCGGTGTAGAAGCAGCCGATGACGGTGACGCCGGGGCGCACCTCGACTTCCGTGACGGCGGCTTCCAGAAGGCCGGGGAAGGTGGCCATCGCCCGCTCCACCTCGACCGGGCTGACACGGTAGCCGCCGGCGTTCATCTGGTCATCGTTGCGGCCCAGATAGCTGACGGCGCCATCTTCATCGATGCGGATGCTGTCGCCCGTCAGGAACCACTCGCCCCGGAACCGCGCGTGGGTGGCTTCGGGCGCGTCAAGGTATTCCAGCATCAGCCCTGGGTCGGCGCGGTCTACTGCCAGTTCGCCGGGTTCGCCCCGGGGCACGGGTTCGCCATCCGGGCCAAGGGCGGCAATGCGCCGACCGGGCTGGGCAAAGCCGGTGCTGCCGGGCGGGGCGGGGTGGCCGGGGGCGGCCGAGATGAAGGTGGAAACCTCGGACATGCCCAGCGCCTCGCAGATCGGGGTGCCCGTGGCGGTCTGCCATGCGGCGCGCAGCTCTTCCGGCAGCTTTTCGCCCGCCGAAAGCCCATGGCGCAGGCGCGGCAGCGCGGGCAGGGGCGTGCGCAGCATCTGACGGTATACCCCGGGTGCGGCGGCAAAGATGGTGGCGTCAAACCGCTTCAGCAGCAGGCCAAGCTGATCCGGCCCCACGCCCGCCCCGGGGATCAGCGCGGTTGCCCCCACTGTCCAGGGATCCATCAGCCCGGTGCCCAGCGTATAGGTCCAGTTGAAGGCACCAGCGTGCAGCAGCCTGTCGCCTTCGCCCAGACCTTCCCAGCCGCTGTGCATCATCAGCCGGCCCAGAATGGCCCGGTGGGCATGCACCACCGCCATCGGCGTGCCCGAGGTGCCGGAGGTGAAGATGATATATCCCGGCCGGTTCGGATCGCCGCGCTGGAATGCGGTGGGGGGCAGGCTCTCCATCGCCCGGATTTCGGCATCTGCAATCACCGGGGCAGGATGATCGGGCAGGGCCACGCCGGGGCTGGCCACGATCAGCCGGGGCGATACCCGCGCGGCCATCGGCGTGATCTCTTCCGCCGTCAGCTGGGATGAGGTGGCCACCGGCACCATCCCCGCCGCCAGCGCGCCCAGAAACGCCACGGGAAATTCAACCTGGTTCGACAGGCGCAACAGCACCCTGTCGCCCGGTTCGGCGCCGCGTGCCAGAAGCCCGGTCGCACAGCCCTGCACCGCCGCCAGAAGGCGCCCGTAACTCCACCTTTGTGCGCCCGTGGGGCCAAGGATCTGCAAGGCGATCCGGTCGGGGTGGCGGGCCGCGCTGTTGGCCAGGACATGCTCTGCCATGTTGAACGGGGCAGGCACGGGCGGGGCGGGGCGAAGGTCGATGACAGAGTGCATGAGCCAAGCCATAGGCCGGCGCCGTTTCCGTTGCAAGCCGGGCAGGGTTTCGCTAAGTCACGTCGCCATGAGCGCGAACGACCCCAAGGCCATCATCCGTATCGCCCGGGAAAACGGCGAGTCGCATCGGGTTGAACCGATCAACCTTGCCGAGCGGGTGCGCGCGCTGCGCAAGGAACGCGGCTGGACGCTGGAACAGGCGGCAGGTCAGGCAGGGCTGGCGCGATCCACCCTGTCAAAGATCGAAAACGGCCAGATGAGCCCCACTTACGAGGCGCTGAAGAAGCTGGCCGACGGGCTGGCGATTTCGGTGCCCCAGTTGTTCACCCCGCCCAGCCGGGCGCAGGTTTCGGGGCGGATGGCGGTGACGAAGGCTGGCGAAGGCCAGCGCCATGCGACGGCCACCTATGAACATGAACTTCTGGCAGGGCCGCTCACGAAAAAGCAGATGCTTCCCTATCGCGCGCGGATCCGGGCCCGCGCTTTCGAGGAGTTCGACGGCTGGGTGCGCCATGACGGCGAGGAATTCCTGTTCGTGCTGACCGGGGTGATCCGGCTTTACAGCGAATTTTACGAACCCGTCGACCTGCGGCGGGGCGACAGCGCCTATTACGACGCCAGCATGGGGCATAACGTGATCAGCCTGTCGGAAGAGGATGCCACGATCCTGTGGGTCACCTCTCTGGCCTGACGCCCGGGGCGTCAGTTGAACAGGTTGCTGGCCCGGTTCGCCCCGGCCGAGATATCGCGACCCACCCCTTCGATGGTGGCGCAGCCCGCAAGGGCGACAAGCACTGCCAGCATCATGATCCTGCGCATGTTCATTCCTGTTTCTTGTTCGTGCTACTGCTCGTACCACCAGACTTCTGGCTGGAACCCCAGCCAATCGCCATAGAGCGGCAGCCGGTCGGGGAATTTCAGTTCCTTGCGATGCGCGATGCGCGAGACATCCGAATACCACATCGGCACGACATATCTACCCGCCGTCAGGATGCGGTCAAGCGCCTGGGTGGCATCGATGAAGCCCTGTTGATCGGGCGCATTCAGCATGGCGTTGATCATCGCCTCGGCCGCGGGGGAATTCATCCCCATCCAGTTGCGCGTGCCCGGTTCCGTCACCCCCGCCGATCCCCAGTAAAGCATCTGTTCATTGCCCGGCGACAGCGAGAGCGAGCGGATATAATGGGTCATGTCGAAGCTGTAGTCATTGGTGCGCTGCTTGTATTGGGCATCGTCCACCGTCTGCACCCGGGCGTCGATGCCAAGGCGTTTCAGCCCTTCGACATAGATATCGGCAGCGCCGATCATGTCATTCGCGCCGTTGGGCAACAGGATCTCGAAGGCGAAGGGTTCACCGGCCGCGTTCTTCAGCGCGCCGTCCTGCACTGTCCAGCCCGCCTGTTCCAGCAGGGCCGTGGCCGCGCGGATGTTCTTGCGGTTGGCGGCGCCGCCATCCCCTTCCGGCAGGGTGTAGCCTTCGATCGTGCCGGGTGGCAGATCGGCCGCAAAGGGTTTCAAAAGCGCCAGAACGCCGCCTTCGGCCGGGGTGCCGGGGGGGTAGCCCAGCGGGGAATTGCCGAAATAGGACTGGATACGCGGGTTCGCCCCGCCGTTCAGTGTCTGGTTCACCAGATCGAAGTTGAAGGCAAGGATCAGCGCCTCGCGCACGCGCCAATCCTGAAACAGCGCCTTGCGGGTGTTCATCACAAAGCCTTCGATCCCCGAGGGGCGGTGATGCGGGATCACCGATTTCATCACCGTGCCCGCGGCGACATCGGGGAAATCATAGGCGCTTTCCCATTTTGCCGGGTTGGTTTCGCGCCATGTGCTGATCAGCCCGCCCTTGAACGCCTCGAACACCACGCCGCCATCACCGAAATAGTCATAGCGCACCTCGTCAAAGTTGTGCTGGCCGCGGTTGAAGGGCAGATCCTCGCCCCACCAGTCGGGGTTTCGGGCATAGCGGACGAAGCGGCCCGGTTCGAAACCGGCCACGACATAGGGGCCCGATCCGATGGGTACCTCCAGCGTCGAGGCGTCAAAGGCCTTGCCCTGCCACTGCGCCTTTTGCAGCACCGGGCGCAGGCCAAGGATCAACGGCAATTCACGGTCGCTGGTGTTGAAGGTGAAGCGGACCGAGCGCGGGCCGGTCTGTTCCACGCGGCTGACCTTCTTCCAGGCCGCGTGATAGCGCGGGTTGCCAAGCGTGCCGAGCGTTTCAAAGGACCAGATCACATCTTCGACAGTGACGGGGCTCTGGTCCGAGAATCGGGCCCCTTCACGCAGGGTGAATTCCACGAAACTGCGGTCCGGATCGGTGGTGATCGATTCGGCCAGCAGCCCGTAAAGGGCAAAGGGCTCGTCGTAGTTGCGCCCCATCAGGCTTTCCACTGTCAGGGCCGAAATCCCCGCCGCGGCGCGGCCCTTCAGGATGAAGGGGTTCATGGAATCGAAGCTGCCCGATTCGCCAAAGATGATCTGCCCACCCTTGGGCGCATCGGGGTTCACCTGGGGCAGAGACACAAAATCCGGGGGCAGGGCAGGGGTGCCATACATAGCTATGCCATGGCTGGTCTGACCCGCCGACTCGGCCACCGCGCCAGACACCCAGATTGCCGTCAGAAGCGCCATGCCCGCCGCCTGCGCCGCGCGGAAAAAATGCTGTCTCATTTCGGCAACAATGCCCTCTGCCCTGTTTTTCTTGGGTCCAAGGTTACGGGGGCTTTCAAGCCATTTCAAACTTTTAACTTGGCCATCGGCGGAAGGGGGCGTATAAGAAGGACACTGCTCGATAGGTTTCTTGCCTGTATGAAACCTGCCTCAACGACTTAACGCCGGCCTTGCGCCGGCGTTTTTTTTTGGCGTTGCGGGAACCATTGCCCGTGGTTTTCGCGTTTGCAGCATGTAAGCTTCGTCGCAACGCAGCATGGGAGAGGGTCATGGACCTGAAAGGCAAGACCGCCATCATCACGGGATCAAACAGCGGCATCGGACTGGGGGTGGCGCGCGAACTGGCGCGGGCCGGGGCCGATGTGGTGCTGAACAGCTTTACCGACAGCAGCGAAGACCACGACCTTGCCCGGGAACTGGGGGCGGAATTCGGGGTGAGCGCGCGCTATATCAAGGCCGACATGTCCAAGGGCGAAGACTGCCGGGCACTGGTGGAAGAGGCCGGTGGCTGCGATATCCTTGTGAACAACGCGGGCATTCAGCATGTCGCGGGGATCGAGGAATTCCCGGTTGAAAAGTGGAACGCGATTCTGGCCATCAACCTGTCATCGGCCTTTCATACCACGGCGGCGGCGCTGCCAGGGATGCGGAAGAAGGGCTGGGGCCGCGTGGTCAACATCGCTTCGGCCCATGGGCTGACCGCCTCGCCGTTCAAATCGGCCTATGTGGCTGCCAAGCATGGTGTGGTCGGGTTCACCAAGGTGACGGCGCTGGAAACGGCCGGGCAGGGCATCACCGCCAATGCCATCTGCCCCGGCTATGTGCTGACCCCTCTGGTCGAGGCACAGATCCCCGACCAGATGAAAAAGCACGGGATGGACCGGGAAACCGTGATCCGCGAGGTGATGCTGGAACGTCAGCCCAGCCGGCAGTTTGCCACCGTGGAACAGATCGGCGGGACGACGGTGTTCCTGTGTTCGCCCGCGGCCGACCAGATCACGGGCACGACGATTTCGGTCGATGGGGGCTGGACGGCGCTGTGACCCCGCGCCATCAAGGGCGGCATGAGCGATATTCTGTGCATCGGGTCTGTCCTGTGGGACATCATCGGCCGGTCTTCGGCTGCCATGCGGGTGGGGTCGGACGTGCCCGGCCGCATCACCCGTGTGCCGGGTGGGGTGGCGATGAATATCGCCATGACGCTGGCGCGCTTCGGGTTGCGACCCGCGCTGCTGACGGCCATCGGACGTGACGCCGAAGGGGATGAGCTGGTGGCCGCCTGCGAAAGGATGGGGATGGACTGTTCCACCGTCTATCGCAGCGATGACCTGCCGACCGACCGTTACATGGCCATCGAAGGCGCGAACGGGCTGATTGCGGCGATTGCCGATGCGCATTCCCTGGAACAGGCAGGGGACAAGATCCTGCGCCCGCTGGCCGACGGAAGGCTGGGTTCTGCGGCCGCGCCCTATGGCGGACAGGTGGCGCTGGATGGCAACCTGACGGCGGCGCTTTTGGCCGATATTGCCCATTCGCCGCTGTTTTCCCGCGCCGATCTGCGGGTGGCACCGGCCAGTCCGGGCAAGGCCGAACGGCTGATCCCGCTTTTGGCGCATGACACGGCCACGCTTTACGTCAATCTGGAAGAAGCCTGCATCATCGCCAAGGCCGAGGCGCGGACCGCTGCCGAAGGGGCCGAAGCCTTGCTGGCGCGCGGTGCGGCACGGGTTCTGGTGACCGATGGCGGGCGCGAAGCGGCCGAAGGCCTGCGGGGGCAGGGGGTGATCACCGGCACCCCGCCGCAGGTGCTGGTGACGCGGGTGACGGGGGCCGGCGATACCTTCATGGCGGCGCATGTGATGGCCGAACGCCGAGGGGCCGGGCGGGCCGGGGCCCTTGAGGCGGCGCTGCGCGCAGCCGCGGAATACGTTTCGGGAGAGATCGGATCATGACAGAGCTGCCGTTGAATTTTTCGCCCGAGGTGGCGCAGGCGCGGGCCAAGGGCTTGCCGGTCGTCGCCTTGGAATCGACCATCATCACCCATGGCATGCCTTGGCCACAGAATGTGGAAACTGCGCGGCTGGTGGAAGATACGGTGCGCGGCGAAGGTGCGGTTCCGGCGACGATCGCGATCATGGGG
Source organism: Paracoccaceae bacterium (assembly GCA_023260935.1). Lineage (GTDB taxonomy): Bacteria > Pseudomonadota > Alphaproteobacteria > Rhodobacterales > Rhodobacteraceae > Pseudotabrizicola. The sequence goes on along the minus strand of JALQTL010000183.1, from coordinate 210 downwards.
GGGCGTATCCACATCGGCCTGACGGCAGAGGAGTTGGCGCAGCTCGGTCAGGCGCGCGACGTGGCCAAGCTGAGCCGGGCCGATCTGGCGGCTTGCCTTGCGCAAGGCGGGGTGGGGGCCACCACCGTGGCCGCAACGATGATCTGCGCGCATCTGGCGGGGATCGCAGTCTTTGCCACCGGCGGCATTGGCGGCGTGCATCGCGGGGCG
>JALQTL010000171.1 GCA_023260935.1 Paracoccaceae bacterium | reverse complement strand
GAAGATCCCGGAATGCCCCGCGTACCGCATCGCGAGCGCCCAGGTACTCGCCCTCGTCGCCGATCAGCAGCTGCTTCACGAGGTCGTCGGTGCTTGCCGAGAACTTCAGGGGATTATTGTGTCGCGGCAGCACGGTCGTCTGGTCACGCCCGGCCAGAGGATAGGCCCCGGGCGTCTGCATGCCGCTGACAAGATAGACGGTGTTCTGGTCGCCCGAGGCCGAGGTCAGGCTGACCTGAACCATAGGCGATGTTTCGGCAAGTCTGGCCTGCAACGCCTCACGCGCACGTTCGGCTGTCAGCCCGCCCACCTTTACCTCGCCGGTATAGGGCACAAAGATCGTTCCGCGCGATGTGACCACCACCCCGTCCAGCGTGACCTGTTTCACGCCGGCCGGCACCAGCAGCGAGTTAGGCTCGCTGTCCCAGATGGTGACATTCAGCGAATCCCCGGCCTTCAGCAGCGGGGCAGATCCGTTGCGCCCGGGCCCGATCCAGTTGCGGTGCGGCTCTGGCGAACCGGGCCAGCCGATGATCTGGTCGATGTTTTCGCGCGAAACCGCCACGACGGCATGGTTGGACCCGGCCTCGGCGTCATCCTTCAGGATCTCAGACGTCAGTGCTGCCCCACGCGGGGGGCTGCACGCCCCAAGGGAGAGGACAAGGCCAGCAAGGGCCGCCACCATCGCACAACGCGCACGTTCCAAGCCCGTCTCCTTCGGGTTGTAATCTCTGTCATGTGCTTAGGCCGCGGCGGCGCGAAATGGTAGTTTGCAAAAGAACAGGCAGGGCAGTTATCCCCAGAAAACCGGCAAACTCTTGCAGACAGGGGCGGGCCTAACGGCGGGAATAGGCATCTTCATATCGAATGATGTCATCTTCACCCAAATAGGTGCCGGTCTGAACCTCGATCAGCATCACCGCCACCTTGCCCGGGTTCTCCAGACGATGCACGGCGCCAAGCGGAACGAAGACGGATTCGTTTTCCGTCACCAGACGCGCGCTGTCGCCCACGGTTACACGCGCGGTGCCTTCCACCACCACCCAATGTTCGGCGCGGTGGTGGTGCGACTGCAACGACAGCACGCCCCCGGGCTTCACGCAGATGCGCTTGACCTGAAACCGTGGCCCCATGACAAGGCTTTCGAACCAGCCCCAGGGCCGGTGATCGCGGGGGAAGGTCTCGGCCTGAACGGCGCCTTCCGTCTTCAGCGCCGCCACGACCGATTTCACCGCTTGCGCCTGCGACTTGTGCGCCACCAGAACGGCATCGGGCATGGCGATGGCGATGATGTCGGTCAGGCCCAGCCCGACCAGCCGCAGCCCTTCATCCTCGGACCGCAAGAGGCTTCCCGAACAATCCAGCGCGGTGGCATTGTGGGAAACCACATTCCCCGCCGCATCGGGCCCGCTTTCCTTCCAGACCGCTTCCCAGCCCCCCAGATCAGACCACTGGCCTGCATAGGGAACGGCCACCAGATTATCGGCCTTTTCCATGATCGCATAATCGATCGAGACGTTTTCGGCCGCCTCCCAGGTGGCAGGGTCCAGCCGGACAAGGCCCAGATCGCGCGTGGCCTGCGCAACCGACTGGCGGATGGCTGCAAGCGTTTCAGGCGCGTGGATTTCAAAGGCTTCCACCAGGGTGCGCGCGCTGACGAGGAAAATCCCCGCATTCCAAAGATGATGCCCGTCAGCCACCAATGCCTGCGCCGTCGTCAGATCGGGCTTTTCCACAAAACCCCGCAGGGGAGTGGGCACCAGCGGCACCGCAGGTTCCGCCAGTTCCAGATAGCCATAGCCTGTTTCCGGTCGGTCGGGGGTAATGCCGAAGCTGACGATTTTCCCCGCCTCGGCTGCCGGCACCCCGGCCAGGACGGCGGCGCGAAACAGCGCCTCGTCGGGAATGACATGATCCGACGGCAGCACCAGCAGCATCGCCTCGGGGTCTGTCATCTGGGCCCAAAGGGCGGCCGACAGGATGGCGGGGGCAGTGTTGCGCGGCTCGGGTTCGATCAGGATCGCGGCCGGGTCGATCCGCACGGCGGCAAGCTGTTCAACAACGATGAAGCGGAACGGATCGCCCGTCACCACGATGGGCTTGGCAAAGGGCTTCCCCGTGCAGCGCAGGGCAGAACGCTGGAACAGGCTGTCCTCGCCCAGAAGCCGTGAAAACTGCTTGGGATAAGTCTTGCGTGACAGCGGCCAAAGCCGCGTGCCCGCGCCCCCGCACAAGACCACCGGATAGATCCGAGACTGATTCAACTCATGTCCTTTCACGCAACAACTGCCAGGCGGGGGCTTGGCTTGCCGGGGCTAAGGGAAAATCCGGGCAAGGATGCGGCCGGCCGGGGGCTAGGGGGCCCCTGCAAGCCGGCCCCACAGATCATATTCGCCCGCCTCATCCACCTGAACCTTCACGATGTCGCCGGGGGCAAGCCCTTCGAAGCCCTCGTCAATGTAAAGATTCCCGTCAATCTCGGGCGCGTCGGCCCAGCTTCGGCAGGTGGCGCCTTCGTCATCCACCTCGTCCACGATCACCTCGATCACCTTGCCCAGCTTGGCTGCCAGCTTCGCCTCGGAAATCGCTTGCGCCTTGGCCATGAAGCGGTCCCAACGGTCCTGCTTGACCTCGTCCGGCACATGGTCGGGCAGATCGTTCGACCGCGCGCCCTTGACGTTTTCGTATTGAAAGCATCCCACGCGGTCCAGTTGCGCCTCGTCCAGCCAGTCCAGCAGGTGCTGGAACTCGGCCTCGGTCTCGCCCGGATAGCCGACGATGAAGGTCGAGC
>JALQTL010000453.1 GCA_023260935.1 Paracoccaceae bacterium | reverse complement strand
GGGCCATTGCCGCGCTGACCCGGGCCGCAGCCGAACTTGGCATCGCCTCGCTGCGTGCGCCGCTTCTGGCGCTGGCCGCCGCGCGGGCGCATGCGGCCTTTTGCGGCCGCCCGGCGGTAGAGGCGGAAGATCTGACGCTGGCAGCAGAACTTGTCTTTGGTCACCGCGCCCTGCCGCTGGCCGAAAGCGCCCCAGCCGACGCGGCGGAACCGCCGCCGCCCCCGCCGCCCCCCGATGACCGGGCGCAGGATCAGGACCGCCCAGATGACACCAGCCCCGCCTTCCCCGAAGAGGTGCTGATCGCCGCCGCCCGCGCCGCGCTGCCGGCGGATATGCTGGAAAGGCTGGCTGCGGGCCGGGCCGCGCGGCTGGCGCGGGGCGCCACCGGCACAGGCGCCGAGCGGGGGGGAAACCGGCGCGGGCGCCCCCTGCCCTCGCGCCCCGGCCGGATGGGAACGGGCGCGCGGATCGATCTGGTCGCCACCTTGCGCGCCGCCGCGCCCTGGCAACCCCTGCGCCGCCGCCAGTCCGCCCGCCCCGATGCCGTTCTGCTGGTCCGCCCCGCCGACATCCGGCTGAAGCGGTTTCGCGAAATGTCGGACCGGGTGCTGGTCTTTGCCGTCGATGCCTCGGGCTCGTCTGCCTTTGCACGGTTGGCCGAGGCGAAGGGCGCGATCGAGCTTTTGCTGGCCCAGGCCTATGCGCGGCGCGACCATGTGGCGCTGATCGCCTTTCGCGGGCGCGCGGCCGAGCTGATCCTGCCCCCGACCCGCAGCCTTGTGCAGACCAAGCGCCGGCTTCAGGGCCTGCCGGGCGGCGGCGGCACACCGCTGGCAGCGGGCTTGCAGATGGCGATGGCAACCGCGCAGCAGGCCCGCGCGCGTGGCCTGACGCCAACGCTTGCGGTGCTGACCGACGGGCGTGGCAACATTGCGCTGTCGGGCGAGGCCGACCGCGCGCAGGCGGAAACGGATGCGCTTGGCGTGGCGCGGGCGATCCGTGGCCTTGGGCTTTCGGGGGTGGTGATCGATACCGCCAGCCGCCCCCAACCCTCGCTGGCCATGCTGGCCGGCGGGATGGGCGTGCCCTATCTTGCGCTGCCCCGGGCCGATGCGCAGCGGCTTTCAGCCGCGCTTGGCGCGGTGGTCGGGGACTGACGCATGGATGCCGCCCGCCTTCCCGCCGACTGGCCGCACCGGGCCAAGGGCCGCAGGGTGCGCGTCCCGCCCCATGACTGGTGGCTGATCGACGATGGACCGGCCGAGGCGCCGGTGATGCTGATGCTGCATGGCGCGGGCGGATCGGGGCATTCCTTCCGGCATATGATCCCGCTTCTGACCCCGTTCTACAGGGTGATCGTGCCCGATCTGCCCGGGCAGGGCTGCACCCGGGCGGGGGGCATGCGGCGGCTGGGCCTTGATGCCATGGCCGAAGATCTGACCCGGCTTTGCGCCGCACTGGACACGCCGCCTCAGGTCGTGCTGGGCCATTCGGCGGGGGCGGCCATCGCGCTGCGGCTGGCCGATCTGATGCCGCTGCGCGCGGTGGTGGGGATCAACGCGGCGCTTGGCACCTTTGACGGCGCGGCGGGGGTGATGTTCCCGCTGATGGCGCGGGTGCTGGCCGCAACGCCCTTTGTGGCCAGCGCGGTATCGCGGCTGTGGGGCAATCAGGCGACGGTCGACAAGCTGCTTGCGGGCACCGGATCACCGCTGGATGCGACAGGCCGGGCGCAATACCTGACGCTGGTTCGGGACCGGGCCCATGTGGACGGCACGCTGGGGATGATGGCGCAATGGCGCCTTGACGGGCTGATGGCGCGGCTGCCGTCGCTTCATCTGCCTGTGCTGCTGATCGCGTCAGACCGCGACAATGCCGTGCCGCCACGGGTGTCGCGCGATGCGGTGGCGCATATGGTGATGGCCGATTATGTGGAAATCGCGGGCTTCGGCCATCTGGTGCATGAAGAGGCCGCCGAGCGCGTGGCAGCCGAAATGCTGCCCTGGCTGAAGGCCCGGCTGGCGGCTTAGCGCGCGGTGCCCATGGTAGCGCCGAAGATACGGCCCATATGTTCGTTCATGTAGATGCGCAGCCAGGGGGTAAAGCGCGCGGGATTGCGCAGCACCTCGGCCGACAGATCATAAAGATCAACCCAGCGCACCTCGGCCACCTCATCGGGGTTGGGGGTCACGCTCAGTCCCGGTGGGGCTTCGGCCACGAAGATATCGACCAGCTCGTGTTCGATCAGGCCAGAACCCACATCGGCGCGGTATTCCACCCGGTCGGCAAAGGCGGGAAAAAGGCCGGTGATCCCCAACTCTTCGCGCAGGCGGCGCACGGCGCAGGTGGCGGGGTCTTCGTCCCAGCGCGGATGCGTGCAGCAGGTATTCGCCCACAGGCCCGGCGTGTGGTATTTCGACAGCGCCCGGCGCTGGATCAGCACCCGCGCGCCTTCGACCACAAAGACCGACACGGCCTTGTGGCGCAGCCCCTTCTGGTGCGCCTCCAGCTTGCCCACGGGCGTCAGGCGACCGTCGACCCATGCCGGTATCATCTCTTCCACGTCAGTCGCCACGGTCATGTCCACTTTGGTGACACCAGCCCCAGAAGATGCGCCATGTTCTTCATCCCGATCTTGACATGCGCCATCGGCCGGGCCTTCACGAGGGATTTGTTCATATAGGCTTCGAAGGTCAGCTTCTGCACATCAATGTCATGGCACAAGCTGACAAAACGCTCGCGCCGTTCGTCGCTGCGATAATAGGCATCCTGCATGGAACGCAAGACCCGGAAGACCGTTCCATGTTCGCGCATGAACAGTTTTCGGGCAATTTTCAGATCGCGCGCCTTGCCAGACCGCAAGGCGGCCTGCGCCGCCGTGGCGGCTGCGCGCCCCCCGGCCATGGCATAGAAGATGCCTTCGCCCGAGGAAGGGGCCACCACGCCCGCGGCATCGCCCGCCAGCACCACATCGCGCCCGTTGTCCCAGCGGCCCAGGGGTTTCAGCGGGATCGGCGCGCCCTCCTTGCGGATGGTCTGGCAGCCTTCCAGCCCCGCCATGCGGCGCAGTTCGGCCGTGGCCACCTTCAGATCGACGCCGTCCTTTTCAGTGCCCATCCCCACGCTGGCATGGGCCCCGTGCGGAAAGACCCAGCCATAGAAATCCGGGCTGATCTTGCCGTCATAGATGACATCACAGCGAAGGGGGTCGTAATCGGCATTGGCGGCCATGCCGCCTTCGGGGGCCTTGATGATTTCATGGTAGGCGATGACATAGGGGATGCGGTCCCCCCCCGGCACTTCGTGACGCGCGACGTTCGAGCGCGCGCCGTCGGCCCCGATCACCAGCCTTGTCGTGCTGCGCCGTTCCTCGCCCCCTGCCTTGTCGCGCCAGACGACATGGGTGCCGTCGCGGTCGCGCTCGATGCGCAGGAAGGTGCCGGTCAACCTTTCGGCCCCGTGCATGGCGGCGCGGTCGCGCAGGTATTCGTCGAAGCGGTCGCGATCGACCATGCCGACAAAGCCGCCCTCGATATGAATATCCACCGCGCGGCCTGTGGGGCTGATCATGCGGGCGGTCTGGATGCGGGCCACAAGCTGATCGTCGGGGATGGCGAAATCACGGATGGCGCGGGGCGGGATGGCGCCGCCGCAGGGCTTTATCCGGCCGTCACGGTCCAGCAGCGCCACCTTGAACCCGGCGCGCACCAGATCTTCGGCTGCCGTGGCCCCCGACGGGCCGCCCCCCACTACGAAAACGTCATACATGGCACTACTCTCCCGGAACGGCGATGGCTTGGGCGGAAGGCAGGGCGCCCCCGCGGCGATGGTCGATGACGCGGGCGGCAATCATCGCAGAAAGGATGAAAAGCCCCGCCTCGGCCAGAAAGACGATGCCAAAGGCTGTGGGCACCTCGGCCCAAAGCCGCAGAAGATCGGCCGCAGCCGCCCCCAGAAGGCCGCCGAAACCGGCGGCAAGGGCCTGCGCGGCACCCCAAAGACCCATGCGCGTGCCTTCGCGTGCGCCCCGCCCCTGCCCGGCCAACGCCATCATCGACCCGATGGCCGCCACCGCGAACATGCCGTTGAAGAAGCCCAGAAGCACCACCGCAGGCACCAGCAGCCCGATCTGAAGCTGCCCCAGCAGCGCAATGGCCACCAGCGACAGGGCAGAGCCCGTGCAGCCCGCCATCACCCAATGGCGCAGCGACCCAAGGCGCAGGCCCGTGGCCGCAATTCCCACCGCGAGCATCCCCAGAAAGACACCGCCGTTCTGCGCCCCCGACAGCTGGGTGCTTTGCCCCGGCGAAAAGCCGAAGACCAGCCCGGCATAGGGTTCAAGGATCAGCTCCTGAAGGAAATAGGCGGTCATCGACAGGAAGATGAACAGGGTGAAGCGCCGAGCCTTCGGTTCGGCCCAGACCTCGGCCAAGCCCTGACGGAAGGGGGCGGCTTCGGCCTCGCGCGTGGCGATGACACGCCGTTCAACCCCCCAGATGGCCAGCACCGTCACCAGCAGGGCGCCGCCCGTAACGATGCCCACGATGCGCAGCAGCAATGCGGGGGTATAGGGGTCAAGGAAAGCGCC
>JALQTL010000435.1 GCA_023260935.1 Paracoccaceae bacterium | reverse complement strand
ACAGGTCGGATATGAAACGCTGGTGCGCAAGATCGCCCGCGAAAATCTGGACAAGACCAGCCGCTTTACCGATTGGTCGCGGCGCCCGCTTTCAGATGCGCAAAAGGAATATGCCCTTGCCGATGTCACCCATCTGCGGGTGATCTACGAATGGCTGGCGGCCCAGCTTGAAAAGAACGGCCGTGCCCGCTGGGTGCAAGAGGAACTGTCGATCCTGACCGATCCGGCCACCTATACCGTTCACCCCGAGGAAGCCTGGCTGCGGATCAAGACGCGCACCACCTCGGGCCGGTTTCTGGCGATGGTCAAGGAACTGGCGCGGTTCCGCGAAGACTATGCCCAGTCGAACAATGTGCCGCGCAGCCGCGTGATGAAGGATGATGCGCTGCTGGAACTGGCTTCGACCAGACCGCAATCGATGGAAGAACTGGGCCGGTCGCGGCTGTTGCTGCGAGAGGGGCGAAAGCCCGAGATTGCCGAAGGCATCATCGCGGCCATCAAGGCGGGGCTGGAGATGAAGCCCGAAGACATGCCGAAGGTCGATGCCAGCCGCGAACAGTTGCAGGTCAACCCCGCGCTGGCCGATCTGCTGCGCGTGTTGCTGAAGGCCAAATCCGAAAGCCTTGGCGTAGCGCCGCGGCTGATCGCTTCTTCCTCTGATCTGGATGCCATCGCCGCCGGCCAGCGAGAGTTGGAGGCACTGACAGGCTGGCGCAAGGAAGCCTTTGGCGATGATGCGCTGCGCCTGTGCAAGGGCGAGATTGCCCTTTCTGCCAAAGGGTCAGAAGTGCGGGTGATCCGTCTTTAACGACAGGCCGGCCGGGGCGCGCGCGCCGGCACGTTAGCGCGTGGCACGGCTGGTGCGGGCGTTGCGGGCACCCTGAACCGTGATCTGGCGGATGTTTTCCAGACGGTTCACCGACACCGTCTTGGCCACCGTCACTTCCCGCGACCGGGGCGTGTTCACGGGCGTCGCGGCGGGCGGCGGCAGCAGCCGGAATTCCAGCACCAGATGCGACGGGTCTTCCTCTTCCAGCTTGGCTTCGACCAGTTCGGCATCCCACCAGCCCTGCGTGGGCGTGATCCCCGTGGCCCGGACGATCACGCCCGTGCTGTAGGGTTCGATCTGCATCGAGATGACATCGTCAACAAGCGGGCGAGGGTCTTCATTCGCGCCGACCGCTGCCACGGTTTCGGTCTGCTCTGACCGGCCGAACCAGTTGAACGGGTTCAGCCGCGATTCCCGGACAAACCCGCAGGAAGTCAGGAACAACATCGCGGCAAGGGCAACCGTCAGGGAACGAGACATCGGGACATCCATCATGGTTTTCTCTTGGGTAGCCGATGGATCGCCCTTTGAAAAGACCGCGTTGGGGGTGGACCTGCCGCTTTGCGCGCTTTACCTCTGCCTTCAGCAGGGGAAGAGCACCATGGCCACCGAAGCCTTCGAAGAGATCGCCGAAACTTTCGACTTCCTGGAGGATTGGGAAGATCGCTATCGCCACGTCATCGAAATGGGCAAGGCGATGCCGCCGCTGGATGACAGTTTCAAGGTGCCGGCCTACAAGGTGGATGGCTGCGCAAGTCAGGTCTGGCTGCGCCCGATGGTCGAAGATGGGCGGATGCAATTTCAGGGCGATTCCGATGCCATGATCGTGCGCGGGTTGATTGCGGTTCTGCACGCGCTTTATGCCGGTGTGCCGCTGGCCGAGGTGGCCCGGGTGGATGCCGCGGCCGAACTGGGGCGGCTGGGGCTGACCGAACACCTTTCCTCGCAACGATCGAACGGCCTGCGCGCCATGGTCCAGCGCATCCGCGATATCGCCGCTGCCGGTTAGATCGGCGCGCAGGCTGCCTTCAGCCAGGCGGCGGCCGGTTCCGAAAGCCTCGGGCCGATCCTTGCCAGAACCTCGGCATGATAGGCATTCAGCCAGTCCCGCTCTCCCGGCGCAAGCAGGTCGGTCGCGATCAGGCGGCGGTCCAGCGGCACGAAGGTCAGCGTTTCAAAGGCAAGCTGCGCGCGGTTGTCGCCCAAAGGGGGGGCGGGGATGACCACGATCAGGTTTTCCAGCCGGATGCCAAAAGCGCCTTCACGGTAATAACCCGGCTCGTTCGACAGGATCATCCCCGGCTGCAAGGGCACCTCCGAAATCCGGCTGATGCGCTGCGGGCCTTCGTGAACGCTCAGGAATGCGCCCACGCCATGCCCTGTGCCATGATCGAAATCCTGCCCTGCCAGCCATAGCGGATAGCGTGCCAGCGGATCGATATCACGCCCGGCAAGCCCCTTGGGAAAGCGCGCGCGAGAGATGGCGATCATCCCCTGCAACACGCGGGTAAAGCACTGCCGCGCCTCGTCGCCCGGGTTGCCCATGGCGATGGTGCGGGTGATGTCGGTGGTGCCGTCGGTGTATTGCGCGCCTGAATCCACCAGCAGCAATTCGTCACGGCCCACGGGCCGGTTGCTTTCCCGCGTCACCCGGTAATGCATGATTGCCCCGTTGGGCCCCGCACCGCAGATGGTGTCAAAGCTGATGTCATGCAGCGCGTTGGTGGCGCGACGAAAGCCTTCCAGCGCCGTCACCACGTCGATCTCTGTCAGGCTTTCGGGGGGTTGCGCGTCCAGCCAGCACAGGAATTCCACCATCGCCGCCCCGTCGCGCAGATGGGCCTCGCGCATGCCCGCAAGCTCGCCGCTGGTCTTGCAGGCCTTGGGCAGGCGGCAGGGATCGTCGCCCCATACGACGGTCACCCCCGCCTCCTCCAGTTCCCGGCTGACCGCCAGCGGGGCGGTGGCCCGGTCCACCCGCACCGGGCCGGGCAGGGTGTGCAGGGCCGGCACAAAGGCCGCCGGCGGGCGCAACTGCACCTGCGCGCCAAGATGTGCCTTGATTTCGGCGTCGAACTTGGCGGCCTCGGCAAAAAGGGTCACGCGGGCATCGTCGTGCAGGATTGCAAAGCCATGCAGCACCGGGTTGCGCGGCACATCGGACCCGCGCAGGTTCAACAGCCAGCAAAGCGAATCCGGCAGGGTGATCACCGCCGCGCGATGGCCCGCCTTGCGCAGGGTGGCGGCCAGATCTGCCCGCTTCTCCGCACTCGTCGCCCCGGCAAGGGCATCGGGGTGAACAAAGGCCCGCCCCATCGGCGGGGCTGGCTGATCTGGCCAGATCGCATCCACCATATTGGAGCAAGGGCGCAGGCCGATACCCGAACCCTCCAGTGCCCCTTCCAGCCGACTGATCTCGTCAGCCGTATGCAGCCAGGGATCATAGCCGATCTCGCCGCCTGCCCCCTCCTCGGCCAGACGCGCCCGGATCCAGGGGCCGGGCTGTTCCTCGGGCCAGGGCACAGGGGTGAAATGGGCCAGATCCACCTGTGCCTTCACCTGCACGCGGTAACGCCCGTCAATGAACACCCCGGCCACCTTGGGAAGCACGATTGCAAAGCCCGCCGATCCGGTGAAGCCGGTCAGCCACTGCAACCGGTCATCCCTTGCGGCAACATATTCGCCCTGATGGGCATCGGCGCGCGGCACGACAAAGCCCGCCAACCCTTCCTGCCCCAGCCGCTTGCGCAGCGCTGCCAGACGGGGGCCCCCTTGGGCCGGATTGGCGTGGCTTTCAAAGCTCTGGAACATGGCCGCCCCTTCATCTTGGCAAAAATACTCCGGGGGGCAGGATTTTGCCCCGCAAAATCCGTGGGGGGCAGGGCCCCCCTCTTCGCTGGTCCTAGGCCACCCTGCGCATGCCCAGAACCCGCGCACGCTTGCGCGGGTCGGCGTCAAACAGACCGGCCAGCTGCTCGGTCATCGCACCGGCCAGTTGCTCGACATCGGTGATGGTGACGGCGCGCTGGTAATAGCGGGTCACGTCATGGCCGATGCCGATGGCGATCAGCTCCACCGCGCGGCGGCGCTCCACCATGGCGATCACGTCACGCAGATGTTTTTCAAGGAAATTCGCCGGGTTCACGGATAGGGTTGAATCATCCACAGGCGCGCCGTCGGAAATCACCATCAGGATCTTGCGGGCCTCGGGGCGGGCCTGCATGCGCCGGTGCGCCCATTCAAGCGCCTCGCCGTCGATGTTTTCCTTCAAAAGCCCCTCTTTCATCATCAGGCCAAGGTTGGGCCGCGCGCGGCGCCACGGCGCATCGGCACCCTTGTAGATGATGTGGCGCAGGTCGTTCAGGCGGCCGGGCTGCTGCGGGCGGCCCTGTGCCAGCCAGCGCTCCCGGCTTTGCCCGCCCTTCCAGGCGCGGGTGGTGAAGCCCAGAATCTCGACCTTGACGCTGCACCGTTCCAGCGTGCGGGCCAACACATCGGCGCAAATGGCCGCGATGCTGATCGGGCGCCCCCGCATGGAGCCGGAGTTGTCCAGCAAGAGCGTCACGCAGGTATCGCGGAACTCGGTATCCTTTTCCTGTTTGAAGGATAGCGGCGTGGTCGGATTGGCCACCACGCGGGCAAGGCGCCCTGCATCCAGCGTGCCCTCTTCCAGATCGAACAGCCAGCTGCGGTTCTGCTGGGCCTGAAGGCGGCGCTGCAACTTGTTCGCCAGCCGGCTGACCGCGCCCTTCAGGGGTTCAAGCTGCTGGTCCAGATAGGCGCGCAGCCGCTCCAACTCGGCCGGGTCGGCAAGGTCTTCGGCCTTTATCTCTTCGTCAAAATCCGTGGTATAGACGGTATAGTTCGGGTCCGCGTCGGAATAGGGGGCGGGCGGCGGCGGCTCCAGCGGGGCCTCGCCTTCGGGCATTTCCGTCTCGTCGCCTTGTTCCATGTCGGCGCTGTCATCCATCGACACCTGCGCCTGGCTTTGATCCTGCTGATCTTCCTGCGACCGTTCGGGGCTGGCTTCGGCTTCCTGTTCCTCGGATTGATCCTCACCCTGCGATTCGGGTTCCTGATCGTCTTCCTGCGCCTCGTCGTTCAGGTCTTCGTCATCGGGGGCGTCGGGGTCATCGCCCAGCTGATCGCCATAGCCCAGATCGGAAATCACCTTGCGCGCCAGCCGGGCGAAGGCCGCCTGATCGGCCAGCACGTCATCAAGGTTTTCCAGCGTGCCGCCGGCCTGTTCCTCGATGAAGCCGCGCCAAAGGTTCATCACATTGGCCGCGCCAGGGGGCAGGTCGCGCCCGGTGGCCAGATGGCGCACCAGATAGCCTGCCGCCACCGGCAGCGGCGCATCCTGCGTGCTGGAGATCTGGCCATAGCCCTTGCGGTCGGCGTCATGGCCGATCTTGGCATCGATGTTGCCCGCCGTGCCCGGCATGGCGCGCGCGCCGACCGCCTCGCAGCGGGCGGTTTCCATCGCCTCGTAGATGTCGCGCGCCAGTTGCCCGTTGGGCGCATAGCGGCTGTGGGTGCCTTCGTCATGAAACTTGCGACGCAGGGCGAAGGCATCGGCCGTGCCGCGCGCCAGCAGAACCTCATCCCGCGTCATCCGGCGGGTGACCTGTGGCAGGCGCACGCCTTCCTTGTTCATCCCCGGCGGATCGACCGAGTATGACACCGTCATCTCGGGATCGTCGGCCATGGTTTTGGTGGCCTCGGCAAGGGCCTTCTTGAACGGATCGGCGGGGTTGTCATTGGGCTTCATCATCCGGCGAACATGGCACTGGGTTCGGGCCGCGGCAAGGGTGGTTTGCAGCGCGGGCAGGGGCAGCAAGCCCTGTCTTTGTGCGTGCGCGCACAGGAATCATGCAGGGGCAGGGAATTGTTCCCTCCAGTTCGCGCCCCCATCCTTCTGTCCATGCAAGACACCACCCAAACAGGGGAAACCATCATGTCCAAACCGAAAATCGCCATTATCGTCGGATCGACCCGCGCGGTCCGTTTTGCCGATATCCCGACCCAATGGATCAAGGCGCAGGCCGAGGCCCGGGGGGATATGTCGGTCGAGGTTCTTGACCTGCGCGACTATCCGCTGCCCTTCTTTGACGAGGTGGCCGGCAATGCCTATGCCCCGTCGCAGAACGAGATTGCGGTGAAATGGCAAAAGAAACTGGCTGAATTCGACGGCTACATCTTTGTCGTGGCCGAATACAACCATTCGATCACCGGCGCGCTGAAGAACGCCATCGATCAGGCCTATGTGGAATGGGCGAAAAAGCCGATGGGGGCGATTGCCTACGGGTCCATGGGCGGGGCGCGGGCGCTGGAACATCTGCGCATGATTGGCGTGGAACTGGCGATGGTGCCGGTGCGCAATGCCGTGCATATCGGCGGCGCGGCGTTCTGGCAGGTGCACCCGGGCTTTGGCGGTTCGGGCAAGCTGGAGGATATCGAAGCCGCCATCAGCCCTTCGGCCACGGCCCTGCTGGACGACATGGTCTGGTGGGCCAAGGCCACGATGGCCGCGCGCGGCTGACAGGACCGGAAGAAGACAAAAGCCGCCCCTGGGGGCGGCTTTTTTTGACATTCTGCGTGATGACGCGGATATCACCGCATCGCCATGCTTGCGGCACTTTCCGGCAGTTCCTCGGCAAAGCAGCGCTGGTAGAATTCGGCGACTGTCTGGCGTTCCAGCTCGTCGCATTTGTTCAGGAAGGTCAGGCGGAAGGCATAGCCGAGGTTGCGGAAGATCTCGGCGTTCTGGGCCCAGTTCAGCACCGTGCGCGGGCTCATCACCGTGGACAGGTCGCCATTCATGAAGGCGGTGCGCGTGAGGTCTGCCACCGTCACCATCTGGGAAATCTGCTTGCGGCCTTTTTCGGTGTTGTAATGCGGGTTCTTGGCAAGAATGATCGCGGCCTCGGCATCGTGGCTCAGGTAGTTCAGCGTGGCCACAAGGCTCCAGCGGTCCATCTGCGCCTGGTTGATCTGCTGGGTGCCGTGGTAAAGGCCGGTGGTATCGCCCAGCCCCACCGTGTTCGCCGTGGCAAACAGCCGGAACGACGGGTGGGGGGTGATGATTTCGTTCTGGTCCAGAAGCGTCAGTTTGCCGTCATGTTCCAGCACGCGCTGGATGACGAACATCACATCGGCGCGGCCCGCATCATATTCGTCAAACACGATGGCCACGGGGTTGCGCAGCGCCCAAGGCAGTATGCCTTCGTGGAATTCGGTCACCTGCTTGCCGTCGCGCAGCTTGATCGCATCCTTGCCGATCAGGTCGATCCGGCTGATGTGGCTGTCAAGGTTCACCCGCACGCAGGGCCAGTTCAGCCGGGCGGCCACCTGTTCGATATGGGTGGATTTTCCAGTGCCATGATAGCCCTGGATCATCACCCGGCGGTTATATGCAAAGCCCGCAAGGATGGCGAGCGTGGTATCGGGGTCGAACTTGTAGGTGGGGTCGATTTCCGGCACGCGGTCGGTGCGGTCTTCGAAGGCCTTTACCTTCATGTCCGTGTCGATGCCGAACACCTCACGCACAGAGATTTCTTCAGTCGGTTTCATCGCGTGATCCAGCATCGTCTTCATCCATCATGGCCCAAGCGGGCTCGTTCAACCCCGGAGTTGTGGAACATATCGCGGGGGGGTTCAAGGGGAAGGGCGCCATATCCCGTTCTGCCGGCGACAGATCGTATTTGCGTGAGGCTGAAACTTTTGCCGGTGACGTGGCGTAGGGAAGGGCAGAAGATTGCGGAACCGCGGAGGATGCGATGAACAGACGAGAGTTTTTGGCGGGCGCGGCCTTCCTGCTGGGCGCGGGTGCGGCCCGTGCCTCGGATGAGGGGTTCGAATATCGGCTGACAAAGGCCGAGTGGCGCAAGAAGCTGTCGGCGCTGCAATATGCCGTGCTGCGGCAGGAAGAAACCGAACGGCCCGGCACCAGCCCGCTGGACAAGGAAACCCGCGCCGGCACCTATCATTGCGCGGGCTGTGATCTGGCGGTGTTTTCGTCGGCGCAGAAGTACGACAGCGGCACGGGCTGGCCGTCCTTCTGGCAACCGCTGGAAAATGCGGTCAGGACCAAACCCGATCGCGGTTTGTTTGGCACACGGACGGAAGTGCATTGCCGCCGCTGTGGCGGGCATTTCGGCCATGTGTTCGACGATGGGCCAAAGCCTACCGGAAAGCGCTATTGCATGAACGGGGCCGCCCTTCAGTTTCGCCCGGCCTGACCGGGGCGCGGCCTTCGCGCGCGCCCGTCACTCCTTGAAGAAGCGGCTTTCCTTGATCTGGTCCCAAGCCCAGACGACCTCTTGCAACTGGTCTTCCTGACTGCGATCGCCACCGTTCATGTCAGGGTGAAGAACCTTGATCAAGCCCTTGTAAGCCTTGCGGATTTCCGTCTTTGTCATGGTGTCGCGGCAATCCAGGATTTCCAGCGCCTTGCGTTCCGTTGACGGCAGTTTGCGGGTGGCGGTCTGGGCGATGCGTCCGGGGTTTTGCGTGGCCTTTTCGCCCAGCAGTTCCATCGGATCATCCACCCCCAGCCGGGCCCAGGCGTTGCCGTCACCCTGACGCGAAAACGGCTTTGTCGCGCGACCCCAAACCCTGTCCTTTTCCAGGAATTTCTGGAATTCGTCATCGGTGGTGCCCTGAAAGAAGTTCCATTTCAGGTTGTATTCGCGGACGTGATCCTTGCAGAACCAGAAGAATTCATCCAGCAGATCGGGGCTTTTGGGCGCGCGGTAGACGCCTGCCTCGGCACAGCCCGGGTATTCGCAGGACCGGGTGGACGTATCGTAAGCCCCTGACATACCACGACGATTCGTCTTCTTGCGCTTCTTGTCAGCCGACACACGCAGATCGAACTCAAAAGGGGGCTTGGTGACCATGAAACGGCCTTTCGCTGGCTTTCCGACTCGGGCGGCACAGTTTAGGGAATTGGACGACAAGGTGAAGGGGGCAATGCCAAAAATGCCTGTGAAGGATGAGATCGAGACACGTCTGCGCCAAAGCTTTCAGGTGCAACAGCTTGAAATCGTGAATGAAAGTTACAAGCACGCAGGGCATTCGGGGGACGATGGTTCGGGCGAAAGCCATTTTCGCATCGTGATCCGCGCGCCAGAGCTTGCCGCCATGGGCCGGGTGCAGCGGCACAGGGCGGTGCATGCGGCGCTTGGCGATCTGAATACCCGCGTGCATGCGATCGCGCTGGATATCGGCTGAAAGGTCAGGCGCGCCGCAGGTCAAGGCTGATGTCGGGCCCCCGCAGGCCGCCGCGAACCAGATGGCCGGGGATGGCGATTTCGGGGTGGTCATCGGCCCAGTCGCGGTAGCGGTCGTTGGTGACGATCCGCGCGCCAAGCGCCCGGGCGCGGGCCAGAATCACCGGGTCTGCCGGGGTGCCGCGCGGCACCACTGTGACCTGGTTTCCCGGCAGGCCGATCTGGCGGCCAAGGGCGGGCCCCGATTGATAGCGCCCGTTCACCAGATAGCCCGCATTCGCATCAAAGATGACAACAGGGGAAAAACCCTGATCCCCCAGCAGCTGCACGACCCGGGCCAGCGTGCCAAGGTCGGGCGTGTTGTCTTTCCAGTGCATTACGTTTGACCCGTCCACCACGATCCAGCGCTTTGCTGCCGGCTTTCGCCGCAGCGCCGCCTGCCCCAGCAGGAACAGGCTGGCCAGCAAGGCGGGAAGAGCCACAATGGCCCAATCCGGGGCTGCCGGCGCAAGGATCGCGTAAAGCGATGCGGCGAGCGAGCTGAGGGCAAGGACGGCCGGCGTCATCATGGCGCAAGGTTAACGACGCGCCCCGGAAAGGCACCAGAGCCGCAAAGGCGAGGTTCGGGCGCTGTTGCGCGCCCGTCACGCCCGCGCCATCACGCCCGTCCGGTCACGCTTGCGCGGTCAGCCCTGCCGCTTCGATACCGGCGACGGCGGCGATGGCATCGTTTTCCGATGTGTCGCCGGTAACGCCGACGGCCCCCATGACCGCGCCCTTGGCATCGCGGACCAGAACACCGCCCTGAACAGGCACGAAGGCGCCGTCAAAAAGCCCGTTCAGCGCGCCCACGAAATAGGGCTGGTTATCGGCCCGTGCCTGGATGGCGCTGCCGGGCAGGCCCAGCATGATGCAGCCATTGGCTTTGCCAAAGGCAATCTGAAAGCGCCCGGGGCTTGCGCCATCCTCGCGTTCAAAGGCGATGGGGTGGCCGCCGGCATCCAGCACCACCACCGACAGGGGCTTCATTCCCGCCTCTCGCCCTTTTGCAAGGGCGGCCGAAATGATCTTGCGGGCCTTTTTCAGCGTAAGGGTCATCTTGCACCTGCCTTCTTTTCCAGACGCCGCGCATGCAGCACGGGTTCGGTATAGCCCGAAGGCTGTTCGCGCCCCTTGAATA